>JBAYMS010000016.1:0-32594 GCA_041663425.1 Candidatus Omnitrophota bacterium | reverse complement strand
CTCTTCCGGCATACTGATTAAAACTTTAGGTATATACGCAATGGCCAGGATATTTTTTAATATATTCGGCGTTACACCTGCAGTGCTAAGCGTTATTATAACATTAGCGGTGCTCTCGATGCTTGTAGGCGCTATCCTTGCGTTCGGGCAGACGAATATAAGACGCCTTTTCGGATATTCGAGTATAAGCCAGGTGGGGTATATACTGCTTGGCCTCGGCGTAGGAACTCCTCTTGCAATATTAGGCAGCTTATTGCATCTATTTAATCACAGCGTAGCAAAATCTTCTCTATTCTTAAGTTCCGGGATAGCGGAAAACTCTATGCATACAAATGACCTGACTAAATTATCCGGTATACTGACCAAAAGGCCGGTCACGGGATATTCTATGCTTGTAAGTGCGCTATCTATATGCGGTGTGCCGCCATTCGGCGGGTTTTGGAGTAAGCTAATAATAATATTTGCGTGTGTTCAGGCAAACCGGCCCTGGCTTGCTTTCATAGCGGTGTTTGTCAGTATACTTACTCTGGCCTATTATATCAAAGCGCTCACTCCTGCGATTTTCGGTAAAGTTAATATAGATCCTACAGTCAAACATGAAATTAAACCTAATGTCGCAATGAATATAGCTGTTATAGTATTGACAGTTGTCGTGATTCTGGGCGGACTTATGCTTTTACCGGGTCCGGCAAATACTTTATTGAATAACGCAGCCAACATATTGGCAAACGGTTCGGCTTATGCGGTTATCGGAGTTTTTAAATGATATATAAAATAATGTTATTTATTTTATGGTTATTTGTATGGTCGCTATTGACCTGGGTCCCCGACAAGCAGCAGTTTATTATGGGGGTATTTGTTGCGATTTTCATGACTTTTATGACGATAGATACCTTTGGGCCTACATTCTCATCAGACAGTAAAAAGCGGGCTGGCCCATTAAGGATAGCTAAAAAAGTATTGTGGTTTGCCTGTTATTTTATGGTATTTTTGTGGGAGTGTATAAAGGCGAATATTGACGTTGCCTGGAGAGTGCTGCATCCGACCCTGCCTATAAGGCCGGGTACGATAAAGGTGAAAACAGACCTCAAATCGGATGCCGGGCTTACATTTCTTGCCAACTCAATAACTCTGACTCCGGGTACGACCTCGGTGGATGTCGATAAGTTTAAAAGCTGTCTTTATATACACGTTCTTTTTTTGAAAGACGGTGCGGTCTCTTCAGATATGCGGCTTCCCGTAGTGGAAAAATTTGAACGTATTTTAAAAAGGATATTCGAATAATGAAAAAATATAGCTGGCTTGGCGGGCTTATCGCTATCCTGATATTGTCGGTGGCTGTATTATTTTTTCCCATCCCATCGATGCTCAGCTGGCAGTCCAATTTTCTTGCCAGAGCTTTTTTATGGCTTTTGATATGCGCCATGCTGTGCCTTTTCAGGATATTAAAAGGGCCTACAGCGCCCGACAGAGCGGTTGCGGTCGATATGCTTGGCATACTCATAGTAGGATTTTGTGCAATTCTCAGTCTTCCCACTGGCAGGGATTGGTATATAGATATAGGACTTGCCTGGGCTCTGCAGAGCTTCATAGGGATAATGGCGCTGTCAAAATATCTGGAGGGTAAGGATTTTGATGAATGAGAACATAGGCGGCGTTATTATTGTCATAGGGCTTATATTTGACTTCTTTGGGTGTCTCGGCCTCATAAGATTCCCGGATGTATATACGCGTCTGCAGGCATCGGCGAAATGCGTGACGCTTGGGACATGCGGGATACTCTTCGGGCTATTTGTCTCAGTCGGTTTTACGGCTACCGGGATAAAGGCGCTTCTCTGCATAGTTTTTATCTTTTTGACAGCGCCGGTATCAGCCCATGCTCTTATAAGAGGCGCCTACAGGTCGGGTGTTAAACCCTGTGATGGTACGGTGGTTGATCAGTACAGCGAAACTATAAAGAAATAATATGGATATTAACGAGATAAAATTAAATAGTGTTTCGATGGCAGATAAGGTTTATGAGATACTGAATCTTATCGAATACGGGTTTATGAAGAACAGGATGGAGTTTTTGACTACAGCCCTGCAGGAAGAGACCGAAGTTAACAAATTGGAGAGAGCGTTGGCCGATAATATAATGACGATAGCGAAAACGACTCCGGACAAAAAAGAACTTTCATCTCTGGCCCAGATGGTTGAAATGCTCGAACGTATGGGTGACGAGGCTACCGGGCTTATCGAGAGGATTGAGGTAAAAGTGAGTGAGAGGCTTCTTTTCAGCGAAGAAGCTGTTAAACAGTTTAATGAAACTTATAAGACTATGAAGGATTCGGTCCAGATGATGAGAGAATATCTTCGCAAAAAAGATGAAACTCTTAAGAAGAAGATAGTAGATAATGGTTTCCGTGTAAAGGAGATGGTTGAAAACTACCGGAGAGAGCACGCCGACAGGCTTGTCAGGGGCGAGTGTACTCCTATGGGTGCTAATATGTATTTTGATATGCTTGATTTTACCGGTAACCTGGCGCGCCATGCGTCGAATATAGTGAAGTTGGTGCAATAATGAAACTGCCCAAGATAAGGGAACTAATAGAGGCCGTTACCGCGATAATTAAAGGGCCGTATACTACAAAATATCCGTATGTTCCGCATGAGCCGGCGAAGAGGTTTCGCGGTAAGCCCGAATATTCTAACGAAGGGTGTATAGGCTGTACGGCATGTGCTTTAGTCTGTCCTATGAGAGCGATAGAGTTTAGGGATGTGGTTACGAAAGATAAGGCTGTCAGAAAGATGATACTGCATCTGGATGAGTGTCATTATTGCGGGCAATGCAGTGCTTTGTGCACAACAAGAGATGATAACCCGCCCGGCATAAAGCATACTACCAAGTTTGACTTAGCCGGCCCTGACAGGGCGGTTATGGTTTCAACTACCGATGAAAAAGAATTGGCGCTTTGTGAGGCATGCAGGGATATCATAACTACCAAAGACCACCTTGCCTGGATAGCTAAGAAGCTGGGTCCGCTTGCCTTTGCCAATCCTACTCTTTTTGTAGAGTCGCTTAAGGGTATGGGTTTTGCTGAAAGCGTTGTCCAGACGGCCCGCGATTACGTTCTGAGAAGCGACAGAGTTAAAGTGCTCTGCGCAAAATGCCGGAGAAAGGCGACCCTTGAAAAATTCTAATGCTCTTTCTGCCGACGAAGTTAAATCTGCGATAAGAACTAAAGTCAGCGGTAAAGTGTCGATAGTGGGGCTCGGAAATATAATCCGGGGAGATGACGGCTTAGGACCGAAACTGATAGAGATGCTAAAGAAACGGTCTGTCGGAGCCAGTCTTTTTGATTGCGGTACAGCCCCTGAAAATTATATATTTCCGATACTTTCAACATCATGCGATACAGTTGTTTTGATAGACGCTGCCGATATAGGTACTGCGCCGGGCGGTATAAAGATATTTGCGCTCGACGAGATCTCAAACGTAAGTTTTTCGACGCACAATCCTTCTCCGAGATTGTTCACAGACCTTCTTAAGACAGGGAAGGATGACATGAACATATTTGTTATATCCATCCAGCCGAAAACCACCGCTCTCGGTGCTCCTATGAGCAGCGAGGTGTTGCAGGGGCTGGAAATACTGGCGAACGCTTTTTCGGAAGCTATTAATGGCTGATACCATTATTGAAAATATATCAAACTCACTTTCCCCCGAAGACTTGTTTAATTCCATAAAAAACCATCCATATACCTTTTTCTTAGATAGCGCTGTCCGTGATAAGCACCTCGGAAGGTTCTCGTTCTTAGGATGCGATCCATTCCTTGTTTTCAGGAGTAAAAAAGACGCCATTGCTCTGGAATGGGCCGACGGCAGGTCAGAGCTGTTTAAGTCGGATCCTTTTACGGCGCTAAAGGAAATATTTAAAAAATACAGGATCAGCTGCGTCAATGAAGAGCTGCCTTTTTCGTCGGGCGGGGTGGGGTATTTTTCATACGATCTTAAAGATTTCATAGAAGACCTGCCCGATCGCGCCTCATCAGATCTTGATATGGACGATTGCGTCATGGGATTTTACGATGTTGTTATTATCCATGATAATTTTAATAATAACACTTATATCGCAAGTTCAGGCCTGCCTTATTCCGGCAAAATACGCGCGCGCAGGCGGTCAGAGAGGCTGAAGGAATTTAAGGATAAAGTGCAAAAAAATAAACCCGGCCTTATCAGTACATCTGATACTGTCCCGGCGAGCCTTAAATCGAATTTCTCGAGATCCGGATATGCGGAGGCTATAAAAAAAGCCAAGCAGTATATAAAAAAGGGCGATATCTATCAAGTTAATATTTCGCAAAGGTTTGAAGCGGATATTTTGGAAGATCCGGCGCAGCTTTATATGCGGCTTCGGTCTATAAGTCCGGCGCCATTTGCATCTTATATGAATTTCGCAGATACATCTATACTGAGCACGTCTCCGGAAAGGTTTCTATTGAAGAAGGGTGATTATATCGAGACTCGGCCTATAAAAGGAACGAGGCCGCGCGGCACTGATGAAACAAGCGACCGATCGATGGAAAAAGAATTGAAGAACAGTGCAAAGGATAATGCTGAGCATATAATGATCGTGGATCTTGAGCGCAACGATCTTGGCAAGGTGTGCAGATACGGGACGGTACGGCTTACAGAGTCCTCGGTAATAGAAAAATATTCCAACGTCTTTCATATGGTGTCGACCATTTCAGGTAATCTTAAAAAAGGGACTGACCCTATAGACTGTCTGCGCGCGGCATTTCCGGGCGGATCCATAACAGGCGCTCCTAAGGTCCGGTCTATGGAAATAATAGAAGAGCTTGAGCCGGTCAAACGCTTGGTCTATACCGGTGCCATAGGATACATTTCTTTCGACGGCAATATGGATACCTCGATCGTTATAAGAACTATAATAGCCAGAAAAGGTAAAATATATTTTTCGGTTGGAGGCGGTATAGTGGCTGATTCTGACCCCGAGGCAGAATACCAGGAGACTATCGATAAAGCCAAAGGGCTTATGGATACGCTCGGGGCTGTTAACGCGGAGTCTTTTTGTAGGGATGAAGCATATGCATAAAGCAAAGATATCTGTAAGCGACAGAGGATTCCTTTACGGCGACGGGATATTTGAGACGATGCGCTCGTATGACGGTAGGATATTTAAATTGAATGAGCATCTTGCGAGATTGTTTGAAGCTGCTAAGTGGTGAAGATAAAAATACCGGCTACTAAAACAGGGCTCAAGAGAAGCCTTCAGCATTTCATGAAAAAGAATAAACTTAAGGATGCGTCATTGCGCATTACGATCACCAGGGGTGAGGGTGCGTTTACGCTGATAAAGGTAAAAGCCGGGAAGCCTTCTATAGTAATTGCCGGCAGAAAATTCAAAGGTTATCCCGCAGTGTTTTATTCAGATGGCATATGCGCTGAGATATCCGCAATAAGGCAGAATGAGCATTCTCCGCTATCGGGAATAAAGAGCCTAAGCTTTCTTAACTATATCTTGGCCAGAATGCATGCGCAGGAGAACGGCTTTAATGAAGCCGTACTTTTAAATACCAGAGGATTCGTTGCGGAAGCTGCAACGAGCAATATTTTTCTAGTGAAAAATAAAAAGATCATTACACCTTCTTTAAATAACAGTATCTTATCAGGCATAACGCGCTCCCAGATCATTAAGGCGGCTAAGCTTCTCGGTCTGAAAGTTCATGAGCGGACAGTGTCTGTGCGGGAGCTTTTGTCCGCCGACGAGGTTTTTCTCACAAGTTCTTTGGCAGAAGTCCTGCCTGTAGTCAGGATAGGGCGTATCCAGATAGGAAAAGGTATGCCCGGTACAGTTACAAAACTGCTTCACGCATGCTATAAAAAGATGATATAATTAACAGATGAACGACAGGCGTTACAGTATAGTATATGAAGATGACTGGCTGATCGTGGTAGATAAGCCTTCAGGACTTCTTGTGATACCGACGCCCAGGAAAGAGACGAATACATTAAGTGATCTTTTAAATAAAGAGCTGGATGAGCGCGGCGTAGAGGTTAACGCTTACCCATGTCACAGGCTCGATCGTGAAACATCAGGGCTCATATTATATGCCAAAGGCAAAAAGGTGCAGCAGAGCCTTATGGATGAGTTTAAGAACAGGCGCGTAAAGAAGGCGTACATAGCTTTCGTCCATGGAAATGTTAAAAATACATCAGGTGAAATAAGTATTGGCATATTTAATCGTAACAAATCCCGCAACGAACCGGCATTAACAAAATACAGAGTCCTCGAAAAGAGAGGGGCTTTTACAATAGTTGAAGCTGAGCCTGTAACTGGTAGGACGAACCAGATACGCATTCATTTTGCCAAGATATCCCACCCTCTGGTGGGAGAGAGTGTTTACGCTTTCAGGAAAGACTTTAAGTTGAGATTTAAGAGGACGGCGCTTCACGCGCAGACTCTGGAGTTTACGCATCCGGTTACGAAAGAAAAGTTGAAATTTACGTCGCCATTACCAAAAGATATGGAAAATCTGGCGGCAGAAAAAGGGAGTAGTGTATGAGCGGAGTGTTCGGAGTGATATCAAAGAGCGACTGCCGAAGAGATCTTTTTTACGGAACCGATTATCATTCGCATCTCGGTACGGAGTATGGAGGCATGGCCGTGTTCGGCAATACGCTCATAAGGCAGATACACAACATAAGCCAGAGCCAGTTCAAGTCGAAATTTTACGAAGATTCAAAACATATGGAAGGCAATAAGGGCATAGGCGTTATAAGCGCTCACGATGAGCAGCCTATATATCTTAATTCTAAATTCGGTCCTTTCTGTCTTGTGATGGAAGGCAGCATAGAGAATACCGAGACTTTGGCTCAGGATATGCTGAAGCGCGGCGGATCGTTCAGTGAGGTCAGTAAAGGGCATGTAAATTCCACAGAACTTGCGGCTAAGCTTATCGTCGAAGGAAAAGATATTACTGACGGGATCGAGAGGATGTTCAGGGTGATCGAGGGTTCGTGTTCCATCCTGCTTTTATGTAGAGAGGGAATATACGCGGCGAGGGATCGCTACGGATACACTCCGCTTGCCATAGGTAAAAAGGCCGATGCCTGGGCGGTAGCTTCAGAGACGAGCGCATTTCCCAATAACGATTTTGAGATAGCGAAATACCTGGCACCCGGCGAAATAGTGCTGCTGACGGAAGACGGGGTTGTCCAGAAAAAAACGGGTGGGAGCACCAACCAGATATGCACGTTTTTATGGATCTATACAGGATTCCCCGCATCAAATTACGAAGGGATAAATACCGAAATGGTAAGGGAGCGGTCCGGAAGACTGCTGGCAAAACGTGATAAAGATATTGAGGTCGATGTTGTTTCGGGTGTGCCGGATTCAGGTGTAGGTCATGCGATAGGATACGCTATGGAGTCAGGCAAACCTTACAGACGGCCGCTTGTGAAATATACGCCTGGTTACGGCAGAAGTTACACGCCTCCATCCCAGGAAAAACGTGACCACATAGCCAAGATGAAGCTCATACCTGTAAAAGAGATAATAGACGGTAAGCGCATAGTCGTCTGCGATGATTCGATCGTCAGGGGAACACAGCTTAAGAATTTTGCGATAAAGAAGCTGTGGAATTCCGGCGCTAAAGAGATACACGTAAGGCCGGCCTGTCCGCCTCTTATGTTTCCATGTAAATTTAATCTTTCCACCAGGACGATCGATGAGCTGGCTGCGCGCAAGGCTATCAGGAGCATAGAAGGGCACGACATAAAAGACGTATCGGAATATCTGGATCCTGAGTCTTCTAAATACAAAAAGATGATAGACTGGATCGCTAAAGATATAGATGTTACGACTTTAAGATACCAGACGATAGATGACATGATATCAGCTGTAGGGCTTCCGAAGGAGAAGCTATGCCTTTACTGCTGGACGGGAAAGTGCCCGCAAGGCAGTGTATGCGGTAAAAAATGCAATACCGAAACAAAAGGAGAAGAGAAATGTCACAAGGCGGCACACATTTAACACCCGAAGGGTATGAAAAATTACGTAAAGAACTTGAATACCTTAAAACCACAAAGCGCCGGGAAATATCAAAGGCGATCGGTGAGGCAAGGGCGCATGGCGACATAAGCGAAAATGCTGAATATGATGCCGCTAAAGATGCTCAGGGGATGAACGAAAAGAAGATCTCGGAGCTTCAGGAAAAGCTTGCCACAGCGCAGATACTCGACAATTCGCAGATGACGAGTGATGAGATACTGATAGGGGCTACCGCAAAGCTTAAGGATATGGACTCCGGTGAGGAGCTTGAGTATACCATAGTTGCCGAAGAAGAAGCGGATTTTGCAGAGAACAAAATATCGATACAGTCGCCGGTAGGAAGCTCTCTGGTGGGGCATAAAAAAGACGATGTGGTTGAGATACAGGTGCCGCGCGGCATATTAAAATACAAGGTCCTTAAGATATCGAGATAAAATGACTATACGAAACATTGAAAAACTTTTTGACCTGTCGCGTCCCGCAATGCAGACGATAATAAAAAAATTCCAGTCTGACATGAAGGCTGGGCTTTCAGGTAATAAAAGTTCGCTCAAGATGATACCCACCTATGTGGAGATGCCTACCGGATGCGAGAGGGGAAGGTTTATTGCTCTCGATCTGGGCGGTACCAATTTCAGGGTGCTGGAACTTACGCTGGAAGGTTCTCATAAAGTGAGTGCGCCCAGGATAATGAAATTTGCCCTGGAAAAGAAGCATATAAACGGCACCGCCGAGGTATTCTTCGATTTTATCGCCGATAGCGTGAAAACTTTCATCAAAAAATATAAAATATCCGGTGCCGCAGAACTCGACCTTGGTTTCACTTTTTCATTTCCTATAAAACAGACCGGTATCGCAAGCGGAATACTTATTTGCTGGAATAAAGGTTTTAAGGCGCGCGGCGTTGTGGGCAATGATGTTGTGAAACTCATGAAAGAAGCGTTTATAAGAAAGGGTGTTGGCAACATAAAGATATCTGCCCTGGTCAATGATACTGTAGGCACTCTTGTTGCCAGAGCATATGAGGATGCCTTGTGTGATGTGGGCGTGATCATAGGGACCGGGACAAATGCATGTTATCCTGAAAAGCTGGCCTGTATAAAGAAGTGGAAGGGTGCGAAGAATAAAAGCAGGCACATGATAATAAATATCGAGTGGGGCAATTTCGATAAACTTGCGTTAACCCAGTTTGACAGGTATCTGGACAAGACTTCCGAGAACCCAGGCCGTCAAATGCTTGAAAAGATGGTCTCGGGCATGTATCTTGGCCGTATTGCAGGACTTATCCTGAAAGATATGGCGCGAGAGGGTGTGCTGTCGTGCGGATGCGATTCATTATTCAGGAAAGGTGAAAGTTTTGAGACCGAATATATGTCGGTAATAGAAGGTGATAATACAGACAGCCTTAAATTGACTGCCGGATTGCTAAAAAAAATGGGCCTGTCCGGAGTGTCTCTAAATGATAGAAAAACGATCAAAGAAATTTGTTCTATAGTTTCTCTTCGCGCTGCGCGCATAAGCGCGTCATGTATTACAGCTATTATTACAAAGATAGATCCGGATGTCTCAGGGCGTCATGCCATAGCTATTGATGGCTCAGTATTTGAAAAACACCCTACGTTCGCGGATAATATGAAAAAAACCCTGAAAGACCTGCTTGGGAAGAGGAGTTCCCGTATAAAATTGGTGCTTGCCAAAGACGGATCAGGAAAAGGTGCGGCCATAATAGCGGCTGTGGCGGCAGCGGCAGGGTGATTTAGTTTGCATTGGCATATGCTGTGGAATATAATAAATAGGAAAATCGCCATGAAAAACAGAGAAAAAGATGCAGAAATATCAAGAGACGGCCTCATAAAGGATTCAGTTCTTCAGGAGCTGAAGGAAAATCCATACCGCAAATTTAGTATCGCGTTTGCGTTGATGACCGTTATACCGTTCCTGACATTTTTTTATGTATTTACGAGCGTTGCTTCATTCGATGCTCTGGCTGGACAGACGGGAGGTATATTATTTATATGCCTGCTCATAGCGGTCTGCGGTTTTGTTATAGGATACCTTATCATAGGCAGCATTCTAAAGCGCCTATTCATTTATGCCACCAGGTTAAAACGCAGTGATCAGCTTAAATCTACATTGGTAGCTTCTGTTGCTCACGAGCTTAAAAATCCCATAACCATTATAAGGACTAATCTCTGCACGTTATCCGATGGATTGGCCGGGGGAATGAATGAGACTCAGAAAAAAATTACAGATCTTTGCGTAAAAGTTACCGATAGGATGACACGGATCATAAACGACCTTCTCGACCTGCATAAAATAGAGGCAGGGATGGTTGATGCAAAGAGAGAGCAATGTGATATTTCCAAACTACTGAAGTCGCAGATAGAGGAATTTGATCCTATCATAAATAAAAAAAATATAAGTCTGGTTACGGAGTTGCTGGACGCAAACCTTATGGTATGGGCGGATGGCGACAAAATAACCCGGGTGATAAATAATCTTTTAAGTAATGCTATAAAAAATACGCCTGAGGGACAGGGCCTGACACTAAGAGCGTATCCCATAGAGCGTTTTGTCCGATTTGAAGTCGCAGATAAGGGGCCCGGCATCCCTACAGATAAGTTGGAAAAAATATTTGATAAATTTGAAAGGCTTGATACTACTAAGGAAGGCACCGGTCTTGGACTGTCCATAACAAAAGACATAGTAGAGATGCACAAGGGCAGGATATGGGCTGAGAGTGCTCCCGGTAAAGGCAGTACTTTTGTGGTTGTGTTGCCGCGTGACCTGCGGCGGGTAATGAGGCTCCAGGCAGCAGAATAGTCCTCTTTAAGGATATCCTCCGGAAATTTTAACATATGAAAAAAATGTCTTTAGTACATCTTAAGGCAAGCCATAAAGGAAAGGTAGTAGATATTCTCGGAGGTGTTAATTTACAGAACAGGCTTATGAGCATGGGTTTGTATAAAGGCAGGGAAGTCGGAAAACTTAGTCATATAGGCCTTAGGGGTCCGGTTGTGATAAAGGTAGGGCGAGGAATATTGGCTCTGGGGCACAATATAGCGGTAAAAATCATTATTGAGGTAGTGTGATAAAAAAGATATATCTTATCGGCAATCCAAATGTCGGTAAAAGCGTGGTATTTTCACGCCTCACCGGAGTTCATGTAATATCCTCAAATTATCCCGGCACTACAGTAGAAATCTCCAAAGGGCTTTTGCGCGGAGGCGATGAAGAGATAGACGTTGTAGATCTCCCGGGTACGTATTCGCTCGAACCGACCTCTCCGGCAGAAGAAGTGGCCGTTTCTTTATTAAAAGAGCATCCGAAGAATGAGATCGTAGTAATAAATATCATCGACTCTACTAACCTCGAGAGGAATCTGCTCCTTACCACGCAGCTTATTGCAGACGGATTTCCAGTCATAGTATGTCTAAATATGTGTGACGAAGCAGGGCATAGAGGTGTTCACATCAATACGGAGCAGCTGGAAAAACTTCTAAATGTTCCTGTGATCTCTACCTGTGCCGTGACTGGTGTGGGTATAAAGCTTCTGATAGATAGAATCGGGGATGCTGTTCCTGCCGCCGGAAAAAGTTTTTCGGCGCGTGAAAGATGGGTTCAGATCGGCACGATAGTGGATCAGGTCCAGCGCCTTGAGCACAGACATCATACTTTGCGTGAAATTCTTGAAGATGCTTCTGTCCGGCCTTTTACGGGACTCGTGATGGCGGCGGGGGTTGTCTATGCCTCATTTAAAATGGTCCGTTTCGTGGGCGAATTTATCATTAACAGGATAACAGATCCGATCTTTATAAATATTTATCAGCCGATCCTGGAAAAGCTGACCAGCCATTGGCAGGAAAATGGATTCTGGTTCCACTTACTTATCGGCGATCTTATCGGCGGGAAAATAGATTTTAAACAGTCCCTTGGGATGCTGACTACAGCCCCTTATATAGAATTTGGCATGGTCCTACCATATATAATTTCATTTTATTTTATACTTAGTCTCCTAGAAGATATTGGATATCTGCCGCGCCTTGCTATATTACTGGATAATCTTTTGCATCAGCTGGGACTGCACGGTTTCGCCGTTATTCCGATATTGTTAGGGTTCGGTTGCAATGTTCCCGGCATTTTAGCGACCCGTACGCTTGAGTCGAAAAGAGAGCGTTTTATAGCCGCAACGCTTATTTCCATTGGTGTGCCATGCGTGCCGCTTCAGGCGATGATATTCGGACTTTTGGGCAAGTTCGGAGGATTTTACGTGACGGGGGTATATCTGGTATTGTTTTCTCTCGTCTTGATATTGGGAATAATTTTAAATCGCGCACTTACAGGCTACAGCCCGGAGTTTTTGCTGGAAATACCGCCGTACAGATTTCCTCCGATCCCGACGCTTATAAAAAAATTATATTTCAGAGTTAAAGGTTTTATCGTGGAAGCTGTCCCCGTCGTAATGCTTGGTGTTCTTTTTGTAAATATGCTTATATATTTCCGGCTTTTTGATTTCCTGACATCGTTATCAGCGCCTGTGATACATAGCCTCTTTGGTCTTCCCAAAGAATCCGTCATTGCTTTAGTAATAGGCTTTATAAGAAAAGATGTCGCTGTAGGCATGCTGATGCCGCTGGGTCTGTCTGCAAAGCAGTTATTCATATCATCTGCGTTGTTGGCGATATCCTTCCCATGCATCGCGACCTTTGTAGTTATATGGAAAGAACTTGGTTTTAAAGCGCTGGCAAAATCTGCTTTAATTATGCTCACCATAAGTGTAATCGTAGGAACATTGCTCAATTTAACTTTATTGTAAAATAAACCAAAACTGAATAATGAAAAAGATAAAAGCTGGTCCATGGATGGTCTTTACGGCGATCGGAGCTTTTATGCTTGCCATAAGCTGGCTGAAGTGGCCCGATGTATTGATAGATTTTGGCCGTGAGCTTTATCTGCCATGGGTCATCAAAAACGGGGCAGTCCTGTATCGCGACGTAGCTTATTTTAACGGGCCGTTCTCACCTTATTTCAATGCTATCCTTTTCCGGTTTTTCGGAACATCGTTAATGACGCTGGTATTTTTTAACATATTACTTATTGCGCTTCTTACATTTTTAATATACAAGATATTCTGTTTTATGACGAACAGGGTTGCGGCGGCTGCGGCAGGGGCAGTATTTTTATCGGTATTTGCTTTTTCGCAGTATACGATGGCCGGTAACTATAATTTTGTATGTCCTTATTCGCATGATGTAACCCATGGCGTGATCCTGTCATTTGTGGCGCTATATGCATTCTCTGTTTATTTGAGGCATAAAAAAATGCGTTGGGCGATTTTAACCGGATTTCTTACGGGGTCTATTTTTTTGACCAAGATAGAAGTTTTTTTAGCTATAGTCGTTGCGATATTTTCCGGAATCATTCTTTCGTTCTTTTCAGAGAAGTCAGCCGTGAAAGAAATGTTTAAATGTCTGGCGGGGATGTGTGCGGCGGGGCTGTTGCCAATAGCCGCTTTCACGCTATATCTGACATTTTTTATGCCTTTTCCGGAGGCCGTATCATCATTAATTGCCTCTTACAAGGCCGTTTTGAATACTGATGTGGCTTCGGGGCTATTTTATAAGAGAATGACAGGGGCGCAGGCCCCGTTATTTAGCATGGTGGAAATGATTAAGAATTCTATTTTTTATATTGCGGCGATACCGGTAATTATTCTGGCGACGAGGACGTTCAGCTATATTTACAGAAAAGAAGGGAGGCTGAAGGCTTTGACCGCGGCGATTATTCCCTGGCTGCTCTTGCTATTTCTTTCCATAAGATATATAAAATATCCTATAAATGCGAAAGGCCTGCCCGTATTGCTCGCCATGTTTCTTTTTTATGCATTATATGTATTCATTAGCGCACGTTCACGCGGCAAAAAAATAATCGCCTCTAAATATTTATTGCTATCCGTATTTACAATATATGGTTTCGTCCTGCTTTTTAAAATATTTCTCAATGTCCGTATTTACCATTATGGATTTGCGTTGGCCATGCCCGGTGCGCTTATATTGACGGCGGTATTTGTATATTTCATACCAAAATTTTTAGCGCGTGCATTTGGAAACATCAAGGTTATACGTAATATTGTATTAAGCGCAGCTGTTATCGTATTGGTTACTCATATTACTATTGCCAAAGAGGTGTATGGCTTTATAACATATCCTGTCGGATCCGGACCTGATACCATCCTTACATTCAGGCCTGAGATATTGGATAGAGGTGCGGTGATGAATGCCGCATTGGATGAGATTAAAAAAAATATACCCCGAGAAAGTAATTTTGTCGTATTCCCAGAGGGCGTGATGCTGAACTATATGAGCAGGGTGAAGAACCCGTCACCTTATATAGTATTTATGCCTCCGGACCTTTCTATATTCAGCGAGGAGACGATCCTGAAATCTTTTGAGACTAATCCTCCGGATTATGTTATAGTAGCTGACAAAAATATGTCAGAGTATGGCTATTCTGCCTTCGGGCGTGATTACGGAATGAGAATATATAGCTGGATCGAAGAGAATTATGTTCCCTTTTCAGTTGCGGGCGATCCTTCGCCGGGAAAAAAAGGATTTAGCATTATACTGAACAAACGAAAAAAGTGAGGCTGAACCATGGAGAAATATTTTTACCAGATGTCGGTGGAAAGATCGGCTGATATATTAAAAGCAGATGTGCTGTCAGGGTTGACGGAAGTCGAAGCTAAAAAGCGCATTGATGAATTTGGGTATAATCAGCTCAAAGAGAAAAAAGAGACAAGCCCGTTCACGATATTCCTTGAGCAATTTAAAGATTTTATCATATGGGTTCTGATGGCCGCGGCTTTAGTCTCCGGCTTTCTGCAGGAATGGGTAGACGCGATCGCTATCATAGCAATAGTTATTCTTAATGCGATCATGGGCTTTATACAGGAATATCGTGCGGAAAAATCTATGGCCGCTTTAAAAAAATTATCCAGCCCTACATCAAAAGTGATCCGCGAAGGTAGTCATGCGGTAAAGCCTTCGGCAGAATTGGTCCCAGGTGACCTGATAGAGCTTGAGGCGGGGGATAGCGTTCCGGCGGATAGCCGTCTTGTGTGGGTGACATCAAATTTCGGCGTCCAGGAAGCGAGTCTTACGGGAGAATCGACTCCGGTCGTTAAAACTACCATAGCTCTGGATGAGAAAGAGGTTCCGCTGGGCGACAGGGCCAACATGGTGTATATGGGCACGTCTGTAGCAAGTGGAAAGGCAAGAGCGCTCGTCGCAGACACGGGGATGAATACCGAGCTTGGTAAAATAGCCGGCATGGTGCAGGATATCGCCCAGGAGCCTACTCCTCTGCAGAAAAAGCTTGAACAGTTCGGCAAATGGATAGTCGTCCTATGTTTTATTCTTGTAGGCCTTGTATTTTTACTTGAGTGGATGAGGGGCGGCAAGATCATTGAAGTATTTTTGACGGCAGTAAGTTTGGCCGTCGCAGCCATACCCGAAGGTCTTCCTGCGGTGGTTACCATAGCCTTAGCTCTTGGCGTCCACAAAATGGTTAAACGTAACGCACTTATACGTAAACTTCCTTCTGTGGAGACGCTGGGCTGCGCCACAGTTATATGCTCGGATAAGACTGGCACGCTCACAAAGAATGAGATGACCGTTCAGGCTGTATTTGCCGGAGGGGATTTGTTTGAGGTGACCGGTATAGGTTATGCTCCGCAGGGTGAATTTATCCTCGGTGGTAAAAAGGCTGAGCATCGCGACTATCCTGCTCTGCGTAAGGCGTTGTCTTGCAGTGTGCTGTGCAATGGAGCCGAACTTAAAAAATCCGGCGATGTGTATAAGATAGTCGGTGATCCGACTGAGGGAGCGCTCCTGACCTCTGCTGCTAAAGCCGGGATATGGAAAAAAGACCTGGATGAAGAGTCCGTGTTTGTAGATGAAATACCATTTGATTCAGAACGTAAAAAGATGACAGTTATCCGCAGAACCGATACAAGGATCCAGGCATTTGTTAAGGGCGCGCCCGACGTTCTTCTTAACGACTGTGCTTATATAGAAGATAAGGGTGTTGTCAGAAAATTGTCAGAAGAAGACCGTGCGTATATCCAGAAGATAAATAGCGATCTTGCGAACCGCGCTATGCGGGTCCTCGCAGTAAGCTACAGAACGCTGGAGGCAGCAGCATCCGCTTATCAGGCCGATGCTGTAGAGAGGGATCTTACGTTTGCGGGCCTTATAGCGATGATAGATCCGCCGCGCGAAGAAGTGAAGAAGGCTATGGAAGAATGTAAAACAGCCGGCATAAAGACGGTGATGATAACCGGCGACCACAAAAATACGGCAGTAGCGATAGCGCGTTCACTTGGTTTTTTCCGCGATGATTCGCTGGCTTTAAGCGGTGAAGAGCTGGACGGCTTAAGCGATGAGAAGCTTTCCGGCGTGGTAGAAAAAGTCGCAGTCTATGCGCGTGTTTCTCCGCAACATAAACTGAGAGTAGTCAGTGCGTGGCGTAAGCGCGGTGACATTGTGGCCATGACAGGCGACGGCGTTAATGATGCGCCGGCAGTGAAAGAGGCGGATATAGGAGTGGCGATGGGTATCACCGGCACAGACGTAACTAAAGAAGTGTCGGATATGATAGTAACGGATGATAATTTTGCCTCTATAGTAGCCGCAGTCGAGGAGGGAAGAGGCATATACGATAACATAAAGAAATTTATACATTATCTGTTGTCGTGTAACGCAGGTGAGATACTGGTTATGTTTACCGCTTCTTTGGTCGGATTTCCGCCTCCATTGTTACCGATACATATACTTTGGGTAAATCTGGTAACGGATGGGTTGCCGGCGCTTGCGCTTGGCGTGGACCCGGTCGATCCGAATATTATGAGAAAGCCTCCGCGGAAACCGGACGAGGCTGTAGTTACCAAAGACAGAGCTTTTATAATGCTGGCCCAGGGGGCCTTTATAGCTTTTTGCAGTTTGCTGGCTTTTGTCCTGGTTATGTTTGTAGAAAAAGAAGGGCTGGACCGTGCACGCACTGCAGCTTTTGTGGTGTTGGCCTGCAGCCAGCTGTTTCACGCATTTAACTGCAGAAGCATGACAATATCTTTATTTAAACTAGGCATATTTACTAACAAGAAATTGCTATATGCTACAGGTGTTTCGTTTATCCTGCAGATGAGTGTAGTTTATGTACCTTTTCTGCAGAAAGTATTTAAGACCGAGCCCCTCGGGTTGTTTGACTGGCTTTTGGTCGTGGTTATCTCCTCGCTTCCTCTCGTCGCCATGGAAGTCTGGAAGGTAATCAGGGGCGTCCGGGATTAGAAATATTTAACACGGAGGTTTTGATTGGCAGCTGTTATAGCATCTTTTTTATTTGTACTTTTAGCGGAGATGGGGGATAAAACGCAGCTTCTGGCAATGGCTTTTGCCGCAAAATACAGCGCGTCAAAAGTTCTTCTCGCCGTATTTCTGGCGACTATTTTAAATCATGCGCTTGCTGTACTGACCGGGCATTTTTTGTCAGTAATTATACCTATGGATGTGATATCCCTGGTAGCTGCACTCTCTTTTATAGTATTTGGTTTATGGACGATCCGCGGAGATAAACTTGAAGGGGAGGATAAAAAAGAGACTAGGTTCGGGCCTGTCATTACCGTAGGTATCGCGTTCTTTTTAGCGGAGATGGGGGACAAGACGCAGCTTGCCACCATAAGCCTTGCCGTTAAATATCAGAATATGGTCGGAGTTCTTATGGGGACGACATTGGCCATGGTTGCAGCAGATGCGATAGGTATAATCATAGGCATAGTCCTTCGTAAACATATTCCCGCGAAGGCTATTAAATGGTTTTCCGCAGTTGTATTTATGCTGTTCGGATTAAGCGGTGTGTATAAGGTGCTTGTTTCCAGGCTAAGTCAGCCGTATGTCTGGGGAACAATATTGATCCTTACTGCCGGCGCGATCTGCTGCGCAAGATATCTTACGAGAGCAGAACCAAAGCAGGGATAGACGTATGAAACATGGCACAATGAAGAGCTTGTCTTTTGTAGATCGTTTCCTTACGCTATGGATATTTTCGGCCATGGCTATCGGGGTATGTGCGGGATATTTTTATCCTAATGTAGTAAATTTCTGGAATAAATTTCAGGCGGGAACGACCAATATACCTATTGCGATAGGGCTTATACTAATGATGTATCCGCCGCTTGCCAAAGTAAAATATGAGCAGTTGGGCAGTGTTTTTAAAAATGTTAAAATATTAAGTTTGTCGCTTATTCAGAACTGGCTGATCGGACCTGTCCTGATGTTCGCTTTGGCTGTATTATTCCTGCGCGGATATCCGGAGTATATGGTCGGGCTGATAATGATAGGGCTTGCTCGCTGCATAGCAATGGTTATAGTCTGGAACGATCTGGCGAAAGGCGATGCTGAATATTGCGCCGGGCTTGTAGCGTTCAATTCATTTTTTCAGGTGATATTTTATTCCGGCTATGCCTGGTTTTTTATTACAATCCTCCCGCCGTATTTTGGTTTAAAAAGCGTTCAGGTGAGCGTTACCATCTCCGAGATAGCTAATAGTGTTTTTATATATCTTGGTATACCGTTCTTGGCAGGTATCATTACCAGGATAGTTTTATTAAAATTGAAGAGCAGGCAGTGGTATGAAGAAAAATTTATACCCAGAATAAGCCCGATAACTTTAATATCACTGCTATTTACCATTTTCGTAATGTTTTCGCTTAAAGGCGAATATATCGTAAAGATACCTCTCGACGTTGTGCGTATCGCAATTCCGCTTTTGATATATTTTGTCCTTATGTTTTTAGTCTCTTTCTATATGGGCAGAAAGATCAAAGCCGGATATGAGAAAACAGCAACGCTATCATTTACAGCAGCTAGCAATAACTTTGAACTGGCGATAGCGGTGGCTGTTGCTGTATTCGGTATCAATTCCGGTGCTGCGTTCGCAGCAGTGATAGGTCCTCTGGTAGAGGTGCCTGTGTTGATAAGCCTTGTAAACGTAGCGCTCTATTTTAAAAGGAAACATTTTGCGTGAAATGTCAGTCATGCCTTAAAAAATGAGCAGCAGGATATATAAATGACAACAGAAGTCAGGTCCAGAAAATACGGAGTGCCGGGCCTTGTCTGGTTTATCGTGATAATTACAGAGCTGCTTTTCATGTCTTTCTGTCCGCGCAATGCTATATTTAATCCGAATGCCACACTTTTTGAAAAGATATTCCTACTAGGCTCAGATTTTTTCCTGCTCGGAATAGCTATATTTGTCCTTATAGCTGCGTTCAGAGCGATGGGGAAGGCTCTGCGCAGGGTCAGGTTCTTGAAACCAGTTTTTGTATTTGCCGCCGCATATATTATAGTTCTGCTTTATCTGTTAAGCTGGGGCCTTTTCAAATTTACCGATAAATTTCTTGATACTAAAGTCGTATTTTTTATCATGAATAATCCGTCTCTGATGATGCAGCATGCGCTAAATGTAGAACCTTTTCAGACCATGGCAGTCTTTGCTGTTGCGCTCATCTATGCCGTGCTTATATTCTTTGTTGTCAGAAATACGATTTTTACAATAACTCCTAAAGTGCGGCCTGTTGTTGTAGGAGCGGCGCGTGCGACGGCCATCTTTACAACAGTTTCATTTTTCTGCGGAAGCCTGTTCTACTTATTTCCTGAAGGTATGTCCGACCGGTCCCGTAGCGCAGCGGATATGCAGTCTGAATTTATTTACAGAAAAGCTTTTGATAACCAAACAGCGCCGATTCTTTCTTTTTTGGCTGGGCTGTCGAAAGCTGTTTTTGACGGACAGCATAATGAGCAGGACGTCAGAGATCTCAGCAGGACGGGTCATCCAATAATTAGTATGAATGAATATCTTGCATCTTTCGATCCGGGCAAGATGAAAAAGTATAATGTTATAGTGATACTGGTCGAATCATTGCGGCCGGATCAGCTGAAGGCTTTTGGGGGAGACAGGCTGGTGATGCCAAATGTTGAGGCGCTGGCCAAAGACAGCTGTCTGTTTACGGATGCCTACACTGAGTCGAGCCATTCGAGCTATGCCGACATATGCCCGTTCTCATCTCATTATCCGCTGCGCTCTGACAGGACGTATTATTACCCTGAGAACATACTCTATCCCAGGATACTGATCTACGATGTCCTTAAGCAGCTGGGGTATAAGACTGCCATATTCTCTTCACAGAATGAGCATTGGGGAAATATGTATAACTATCTGAATACGGGGAATATCGATAAATTTTTTCACTCGCAAAATTATGACGGGCCTACCTATGTGCTGGAAGGTGATATAGGTTTTTTTGAATGGTTTAATGGCAAGAAGAGGTCCGGTAAGATCGACGACCGTTATACAGTACGTGAGGCTGTAAAATGGATGTGGACGGTAAAAGATGAGCCGTTCTTTATGTATCTTAATCTTCAGAACAGCCATGTTCCCTACGAGGTTCCGGATGATTTCAAGCGGCCATTTGGCAAAGATAAGATCGACTTTCAGATAGGTTTTAATTACTATCCGATTGGCAGGAATGAAGATGTAAAGAACGCTTATGCCGACAGCTTATCTTATATAGATTCCCAGCTGGGCCTTTTATTCAAGTATCTTAAAAGATCGGGGCTTTATGATAAGACCATCATTGTCCTTACCGGAGACAATGGCGAAGCTTTTTACGAACATGGATTTGCAGCTCATGCCAACAAGCTTTATAACGAGGTCATGAAAGTCCCGCTTATTGTGCGGATCCCCGGAACCACGGGCAAAATTAATTCGCAGCTTGCCCAGCACATAGATATAACGCCGACCATCTTTTATATATTGGGCATACCTCCTCACCCTGGTTTTCAGGGTTTTTCTCTCCTGGATGAATCTAAGGAAAGGGGCAGGGCAGTGTTTTTAACTGTGCAGACGGTATTGACGGATCAGTATGCCGTGGTTAAGGACGGGTGGAAGCTTATATTTGAGCCGGCGTATGACGAATATTTTCTTTACGATCTTGATAAAGACCCCGGTGAAAATAATAATCTTGCGAAGATAAATACAGATAAGACGAAAGAACTCAGCGGGATATTGCTTTCCTGGCGAAATGCGCAAATAGCATATTATAATGACGCTACCATTTATTCCAAGTTTTATCCCCCTCGCTTTGAGCAGTAGGTGCTGTTTCTTTCCGGCAGAAAATATAGCTACAAGTAGCGTATCCCTGGATGTATGATATAATTATAGACAATTATTAAGAGGTGCAAGGTGGATAATAATTTAGAAAAAGGCGTAAAACAACACAGAGAGGGCGGAGTCAGGCAGATGATCGCTATAGCGCTGCCCATGGTGGTTTCGTCGTCGTGCGATACGCTGATGGTATTTACTGACAGGCTTTTCCTGTCAAAACTTTCTCCCGAATTTATGAATGCCGCTATGGGGGGAGGGCTTACGGCGTTTATGATGATATCCTTTTTCCTGGGGCTTACAGGATATACGACTGCGCTCGTTGCGCAGTATTTTGGCGCCCGGAGAAAAAAGCAATGTGCTATTGTAGCAGCCCAGGCATTAATATTTTCCTTATTAGTATATATTCCTATTCTTGTGTGCCGTCCGCTTGCCCATGGCTTCTTTAAGGTAATGGGTATTACTCCGGCCCAGCTGGCTCCGCAGATATTGTATTTTGATATCCTTATGTTCGGAGTGATATTCAGCCTTTGCAGGAGTTCTCTGTCGGGGTTTTTCTCCGGAGTTGGCAGGACTAGGATCGTAATGATAGCGTCCTGCACAGCGTTTGTCGTGAATATTGTATTTAACTATATATTTGTTTTCGGGAAATTCGGCGTTCCGGCATTCGGGATAGCGGGGTCGGCATGCGGAACTATCATCGGAGGATTGTGCGGCGTTCTGGTCCTTGCAGCGGCGTATTTCGGCAGGAAAAACAGGATCGAATTTCATGTTATGGAATCCCTTAAGTTCGATAAAGCCGTTTTTAAAAAACTTCTGCGTTTTGGGTCGCCGACAGGGGTTGAGTTCTTTATGAATATGCTCGCTTTCGACGCGGTCGTGCTGGCGTTCCAGGCATATAGTCCCGCCGCAGCTACTGCCGCCACTATAGTTTTTAACTGGGATATGGTATCGTTCGTTCCGCTTGTAGGTGTAGAGGTAGGTGTGATGAGCCTTGTCGGGAGGTTTATGGGTGCCGGGAAACCGGAAGTTGCCCATATGTCAGTTATGTCAGGATTGAAAATGGGAATGATGTATTCCTCCGTTGTTTTTGTATTTTTTGTTATATTTCCTGAACACCTTGTGAATATTTTTCGCCCCAATGTTTACGATACCGTATTTGTTTCTGCTGTGCCGACGGCTATATTCATGGTGAGACTTGCAGCGCTTTATGTTTTAGTAGAAGCGGTCCTTATAGTGCTTATCGGAGCCTTGCGCGGAGCCGGAGATACCTTATGGGCGATGGCCATGTCCGTAAGCGCTCACTGGATAATGCTGGCGATCGCACTTATTTCATTTCACGTATTAAAGGTTTCGGCTGAGACGGCATGGGTGTTCATGGTCATGCTTTTTATTGTGCTCGCTTTTGTAGTGGGCCTTCGATACCGTCATGGAGCCTGGAAAAAAATAAAAGTTATACATGAGATTGAGCCTGCTATGGTAGGCGATGGTTTTCATGAAATAAGCGATCTATAAAATAAAAAGGAGTGCTTTGCATGAAAAGAAAACCAAAAGATTATGCAATCGGCGACGGGTATATAGACATTGCAATAAATCAACTCGCTAAAGGCTCGTGCTCTACTGAAACAGAATGCCTGCTGCGTGAAATACTTACTACTGCAATTAAGCTGGGTAAGGAATCGGGCGATATGGGCGATCTCAAGCTCGTTAACGACGCCCTAAAAGAACTGCGATATTCCTTTAAGATTTTTTCTCCTTATAGAAAAGTAAAAAAGGTCATAATATTCGGGTCGGCCAGATCCGCAAAAGATTCTGCCGAATATAAACTGGCGGAGGAGTTTGCGAAAAAACTGACAGACAGAGGCTATATGATAGTAACCGGAGGCGGGCCCGGAGTCATGGAAGCCGGCAATAAGGGTGCGGCGGCGGGAAAAGAGTTTGCGCTAAATATCCGTCTGCCTTATGAGCAGAAGGCCAATCCTTATATCGATGAAAAAGATAAGATAATCAATTTTAAATACTTCTTTACCAGAAAATTGATCTTTGTCAAAGAGACCGACGTGACTGCTTGTTTCCCAGGCGGGTTCGGCACAAATGACGAAGGGTTTGAGATGCTTACGCTCGTCCAGACGGGCAAATCCAGGCCGAGGCCCATAGTTTTAATGGAGCCGGAAGGTTCGACATACTGGACGGAGTGGATGCGTTTTGTGAAGAACCAATTGCTTAAGAATGGATTTATAGATAAGGATGACTTAAATCTTTTCCGTATAGTAAGAACTGCTGATGAGGCTATCTCATATGTAGAGGATTTTTATAAGGTCTATCATTCTATAAGATACGTCGCCGGCCTGACCGTGTTGAGATTAAACAGGGCGGTCTCCGACAAAACGCTGGAGGATTTGAATAAAAAATTTAAAAATATCCTGACAAGCGGAGAAATTGCAGTATCGCCGCCTACTAAAAAAGAAGTAGAGCGGGGAGAATATCTCGATCTCCCCAGGCTCATAATGAATTTCAACCATCGTAATTACGGCAAACTTTACGAAATGATAGGCGTCATAAATAGAGATTAACTAATAATTATACTAAGCACTTGTTTTTGCATATAAAAACAATTATAATAAAAACGGGTCTAGAGTTCTCCTCTAGAGGTTAAGCAATTTCTGATGGTCGGGCCGCCATCTTTCTGGGTAAACCCCGGGAGGGGTGGCTTTTTATTTTTACCCTCGACTAAGCTCTGGACAAAATTCTGAGCTTGTCGAAGGGTTCTGGAGGACCTATCATGAGAAGACTTCTTTTATTCGTACTACCAATCCTGCTTATAGTTACTATAGCCTTTATCGGTTTCGGCGTATTCCAGGTGAGAAGTGAAGAAGCCAGGCTCCTGGACGAGCTGATGCGCAAGGCTAAAGCTGTGGCTGAAAGCATGGAGCTTTCCGTTAAGCATGCCCTTGTAAATAATAATATACGCGACGCTATATGGCTGGTAGAAAAATTTCAAAAGAGAGAGAGGGCTCAGGGCTGCGTAATTTATGATAAAGACGGTAAAGTAGTTGCTATCACAGACAGATTTTCAGAATGGAAACACAGGCCTAAGCCTTATCTGAATAGTGCCATTACAGATAAGTCCGCACGAGGCATGATAGAGAAATTTAAGGATTACAGCGTATATAGTTATGTCCTGCCTATAATGGATGATGAAGGAAATGTTGTTGGCCTGGAAGAAGTTTTATATGACACCTCGCATGTCTTTACGCAATTGACCGAACTGTGGCGGCGGCTGAGTACAGCTCTGATAGTGCTCGTTGTCTTCATAGTGTTGGTCTCCCTCCTTGTGCAGCGGCAGATATTCACTGCGCCCGTAGAACAGCTTACTGAGTGGTTTAAACTATTCCAGCGAGGCGAAATTGATACCAAGCATCCAATTAGAGAGAGGGGTGAGCTTGGTAAGTTGGCCAGCGAAGTAGAGCAGGCTGCTCTTAGTTTGAGGGTTGCCAGAAAAGCGGCAAGCGAAGAGGCGACTGAGAGGATACAAAAAGAAGATCTATGGACTGATTCGAAACTAAAAGATGTTGTGAAGTCAAAGCTGGGTGACAATGCCCTGTTTCTGGTGTCAAACAGGGAGCCCTATATGCATGTTATGAATGAAGCGAGCGGTATTGCCGAATGTGTCCGTCCGGCGAGTGGTGTTGTTACCGCCCTCGATCCGATAATGCGCGCCTGCGGCGGTACATGGATAGCGCATGGCAGCGCCAACGCAGACAGGAAATTTGTTAATTCTAAAAATAAACTTGGTGTACCTCCCGGAGAAGACCGCTATATCTTAAAGAGGGTATGGCTTACAAAAGAAGAAGAGGATGGATATTATTACGGTTTTTCAAATGAAGGTCTGTGGCCGTTATGTCATATAACTTATACAAGGCCTACGTTCAGAGAATCTGACTGGAAGGCATATAAAAAAGTTAATCAGAAATTTGCTGATAATATTTTAGAAGAGTTGCCGGCGAAGAATCCGTTCATCTTTATACAGGACTACCATTTTACTTTACTGCCTCAAATGATAAAAGCAAAACGTCCCGATGCTACCATTGCGCTTTTTTGGCACATACCATGGCCCAATCCCGAAGTTTTTTCAATATGCCCATATCAGACTGAAATACTTGACGGTATGCTGGGATGCGATCTGATAGGTTTCCATGTTCAGTATCACTGTAATAATTTTATTGATACGGCGAATAGGATGCTGGAATGCCGTGTAGATACAGAAAGATTCAGTATAGTGCGTTCTGCTAAAGAGACGCTGGTCAGGGCGTTCCCGATAAGCGTAGATATTGATATAAATTCAAATATTACTCAGGATGAAAAAGCGCGGGTGGATAAGATAGTAAAAGAATATATGCTCGAAGGTAAAATAGTTGCTCTTGGCGTCGACAGGATAGATTATACGAAAGGCCTTTCTGAAAGAATGATGGCGGTAGATCGTTTCCTTGAGAAATATCCGGAGTATAAGGGTAAATTTGTTTTTATACAGTTAGGAGCCCCGAGCCGCACGCATATCAAACGATATCATGACCTTATGGGAGAACTTGACGAATTATCGGAAAAGATAAACTGGAAATACATGAGCGATGACTGGAAACCCATAATATACCTTAAACGCCACTTCTCACCGGAAGAGATAAAACCGTATTACAGGATAGCCGATATATGTATTGTAAGTTCGCTTCATGATGGAATGAACCTTGTGGCTAAGGAATACATCTCTTCCAAAAATGACCTTAACGGCAGTCTGATATTGAGCAGGTTTACGGGTGCTGCGAGAGAGCTTGTAGATGCGATAGAGATCAATCCCTATTCAATAGAAGAATTTGCAAATAGTATTAAATTTGCGGCGAGCATGCCTGTGCCGGAAAAAAAGAGGCGTATGCAAAATATGCGTAAGATAATAACGGATAATAATATTTACAAATGGGCGGGCAGCATAATCACGGATCTTACTACTATAAAAAAGGTTCCCTGATGAAATGTGTTGTGGAAAAACCCATCTATCTTTTCTCAGACTGGAAAAAGATAGAAAAGTTATTTCGTAATAGATTTATATATCTATTACTCGATTATGACGGAACATTAACGCCTATAGCCGATACTCCCCGCAAAGCTATAATGCCTGCAAGGGCGAAAACGCTGCTTCACAGGCTATCGGGTCTTTCGCGCTGTAAGGTTGCCATAGTAAGCGGGAGAAGATTAAGTGATGTTAAAAAACGGGTAGGCCTGAAAAATATAATATACGTCGGTAACCATGGATTTGAAATTAAAGGCCCGGGGGTGAAATTTGAAAACCCTCTGCCGAAACATTACAAGGCATCGCTTGATGAGATTAAGTCTAAGCTTAAAAGGCGTCTCTCCGGTATTAAAGGTGTTATCGTAGAAGATAAGGGGTTTTCGCTGGGCGTGCATTACAGACTGGTATCAAATAAAAATATACCGGAAGTTAAAAATATATTTTATGATATAACGTCTGCTTATGAGACGAAAAATATTATAACGGTTAAAACCGGCAAAATGGCGCTGGAAATAAGGCCGCCCATGGCATGGGACAAAGGTAAGGTCGTTTTGTGGCTTTTGGCCAGGCTATCGGCCTCTATACGGAACAAAAATATAAAAACGCTCCCTGTCTATATCGGTGATGACACGACAGATGAAGATGCTTTTGAGTCTTTGGGGAATAAAGGGATTACGGTATTTGTAGGTAATCCTAAAAATACAAAAGCACGATTTTACTTAAAAGAGCCTGACGAGGTAGCGCGATTCTTAGAAACTATCCTAAATATGCAGAGGCAGGTAACCTATGCCGGAAAATGAAATAAAAAAAGCAAAAGAGCCGTTTCGTTTTTATACGCGCCTGAATCTTTCAGAGCTGACCGGCATGAAGGCATCCGATCTGGGCGAGTTGTTAGAATGCCTGAAAAAAGCCCCGGAATCTGCGATATACCACCATACCCACAGGTTTTTGCAGCAGCATCAGTACTTATCTCCCGAGCCTCCGAATGATTTTGCTTACTGGGTAAGTAATGTGCTCGGCGAGAGAAGGCTGGGCGAGCATTTGGCCAGCATCGATACAATAGGATTTAATAATATCAATGACCTGAGGCAAAAATTTATTTCAGTTATAAAAGATTACCTGAAGGAAAACCCCTCTGCCAAATTAAAATTTGCGAGCAATGAAGAAGCTTTGTATTTTGTGAAATCTATAAGTTTTATTTTCCCCACAAATTATCTGGCATACGACCTTGCGGAATTCCTGGATATACTTAAGAAGATTACGATAGATTCTGTGTATTTTCATATTTTTGAATCACGCCTCAGATTGGCCAAGGGAACAAATGATTTTTCGAAGTGGATCAAAGAATCCATAGGTGATAGTAAACTGGCAAGCGATATTTCCAAACTTGATCCATATAGCTATACGCTTGAGGAATTAAAAGATAGGATAATAAAAATTACAGAAGCGCGTCTCGGAGTTTAATATGGCAAAAATCAATGAATATATTCCTGTGGTGGGCCAGCCTGTTATAGATGACCTCCGGCTTTTGGGGGAGAAGCTTACAGGTAAAGTGATACAGAATATTAATTCTACTTCTGTCGGCGGAGGAGTGGCTGAGATACTGAACCGGATGCTACCGCTATTGAAAGAACTCGGTGTGGATGCGAGATGGGACCTGGTAAAAGGCGGCAGTCAGTTCTTTGAAGTTACGAAAAAATTTCACAATGCGCTTCACGGCAGGCGGGAGGACGTAAGCAGGCGCGATTTTGAAGTTTTTATGGAGACAAGCCGGGAAAATATAGAAGAGCTGAATACTTATGGTGATATTGTTTTCGTTCATGACCCACAGCCGATCGCTTTGGTGACTAAAAAGAAAGATAATAAATGGATATGGCGCTGCCATGTGGATGTTTCCAATCCTAACCGTAGGGTGTGGAGATTCTTGAAAGGTTTTATCTCGCAATATGATGCCTCTGTATTCTCGGCTCCCAGTTTTGCGCAGGATATTCCCATAAGGCAGTTTCTGATATCACCGTCTATAGACCCTTTAAGTGATAAAAATAAAGAACTGCCTCAGGAGACAATAGATTCGGTGTTGAATAAATACGGTATCTCGAAAGATAAGCCTATAATAACGCAGATCTCCAGGTTTGATGCTTTAAAGGATCCCGTAGGTGTTATAAAGGCATATAAAAAAGTAAAACAGCGTATAGACTGCAGGCTTATTCTGGCCGGAGGTACGGCGGCAGATGATCCGGAAGGTGTGAGGGTTTTGGAAGAGACCAGAGAAGCGGCTGCGGGCGATGCGGACATACATATTCTGCTATTGCCGCAGAATGATATAGAGGTAAACGCTCTCCAGAGAGCATCAACTGTCATTATGCAAAAATCGATCAAAGAAGGATTTGGGCTTACGGTTTCGGAAGCCTTATGGAAAGCGAAGCCTGTGGTGGCGTCTAATGTAGGAGGTATCTCGCTGCAGGTGAAGCATAAATATTCAGGGCTGCTTTGTCATTCTATTGACGGCGCGGCCTTTGAATTGAAGCAGCTTCTTAATAATCCTCAGTATGGTAAAAAGCTAGGAGAAAACGGTAAGGAGCACGTAAGAAATAATTTTTTGATAACGCGCCATCTCAGAGACTATATGCTTCTATTCCTTTCGTTATATCATAATGAAGATACTGTTTATTTGTAAAAAAATAGATATTGTTATTATTGATTTTTTAAGTAAATAAGCTATACTGTAAACGGGTCTAGAAGATTTTTTCTAGAGGGATTAAATGATGGTCGGGCCGCCATCTTTGAGTGAAGAAAACTCAGAGGTGACGGTTTTTTTATTTTTAGGATGGTCTAAAACAGGAGGATTTATTTATGACAGGAGATCTGACTAAGGATTGGCTGACGTATGTTTTGATTATAGGGATGATCTGGTTTTTTAGCTATATAATTATTAAAAGTAATAAGGATTCAAAAAAATGATACCTAATATACGCAAGAATAACATTTAAGTTTTAGAAAAAAAGACATGAAGGTATTTTGCGACGACCCTCGACTCCAATTTTTACTCCATAATAGCCTTGATTTTATGTTAAAATGAAAAACGGTGTTGTATGTAAAGGAGCATTCAAATGAATACAAGATTTGAAGCTATAAAAAAACATTTTGAGAGCGAAGCAGAGAGGTTTGACAAAGTATTTTTTAAAGTAGCGCCATTTTATAAAGAAGCTATAGGGGCGCTTGTGCTGACGCTTCCTTTTGCAGATGGCAAGAAGCCGAAGGTTATTGATCTTGGCTGCGGCACAGGCAATATAACCAAGGCGGTTAAAGAAAGATATCCGGATGCCCGCGTAGCATGTCTTGATATGGCGCAGGGCATGATAGAAATGGCAAAGGCCAAGCTTAAAAATCATAAAGATATCGAGTATTGGGTTGGCGATATACGCAGATATGGTTATTCTGACAAGCCCGACGCAGTTATCTCGTCTTTGGTTCTGCATCATCTGGATAAGAAAAATAAAAAATTATTTTATAGGAAAATATTTAATGCTTTACCTAAAGGAGGTGTGTTTTATACTGCCGATTTTGTATTGCCTCCAAGCGATTACCTGGCGAAGGCATACGTCGGGCAGTGGAAGAAATTTCTGCGTAAGAGTTTTTCATCGTCGCAGATCAATGAAATTCTGACAAAGCACAAAGAAGAGGACAGACCTGCTGAACTTCTTTTTGAGATTGATCTTTTGCGTAAAGTTGGCTTTAGGGATGTGGAAGTGGTCTGGAAAAATTATAATTTTGCCGTATACGGCGGGGTCAAATAATAGTTTGGGCAATGACGGTCCTATGTGAGTGCAGAAAACGGAGAGTAGATCATGAAAAAGTGGTACGAGTCTTTATTTGAAAATTATGCCCATAAATACGATAAGGAATGTTTTGTCCAGGGCACTGTGGGTGAATGTGATTTTATCGAACAAGAAATAACGCAGGATAAATCCCTGAAGATATTAGATATCGGCTGCGGCACCGGCCGTCACGCGATTGAACTGACAAAGAGGGGATATGAAGTTACCGGCGTTGACCTTTCCGAGAATCAGATAAAAAGGGCAAGGGAAAAGGCGAAAGAGGCAGGGATGGTCATCGATTTCCAAGTACAAGATGCGCGCAATCTCTCTTTTGACGGCGAATTTGATATGGCGATTATGTTGTGTGAAGGCGGATTCTCTCTTATGGAAACAGATGAGATGAATTTCGCGATACTCAAGAGCGCGGCCAGGGCTTTGAACGGTCATGGGAAGTTCGTCTTTACCACATTAAACGGATTGTTCCCGCTGTTCCATTCGGTCAGTGAATTTTATAAGTCGTCGGCGCAGAAAGAAGGCCAGTCCCAGTGCAAGGAGTGCTCCTTTGATCTGATGACTTTCCGTGATCATAACACCGCTGTTTTTGAGGACGATTCCGGTAACAAAAGAGAGCTTAAGTGTAATGAACGTTATTACGTGCCTAGCGAGATAACGTGGCTTTTAAAGACGCTCGGGTTTAAGAAAATCGACATCTTTGGCGCGAAGCTTGGGGCATACTCGAGAAACGACAAATTGACTCCGGAAGATTTTGAGATGCTTGTCATTGCAGAAAAATAAACGGATAAATAACCACCATGGCTAAAAAAAATGTAATTATAATAGGTGCTTCGTCGGGCATCGGTAAAGAGCTGGCAAAAGTATTTAGTGGCAAAGGTTATGTCGTTGGCATTACAGCTCGCAGGTTGGAGATGCTGTCAGAGGTAAAGAAGGAATTACCGAGCATCTCTTTTATGAAGCGCATGGATGTAGCGATTCCGGAAGAGGCGATGGGTATTCTCGAAGGGCTCATAAATGAGATGGGCGGTATAGATATAATTGTAATAAGCGCCGGAATCGGATTTATAAATTCCGATCTGACCTGGGAAAAAGAGAAAAGCACTATTGATGTTAACGTTGCGGGTTTTATGGCTATGGCAAACGTTGCTATGAAACATTTCATAAGGCAGGGGTCGGGTCATATCGTTGGGATATCATCAATAGCTGCGATAAGAGGTGATTCGTCTGCGCCAGCCTATAGCGCATCGAAGGCTTTTATGTCAAATTATCTCGAGGCCTTGAGATTTAAAGTTAAAAAGATGAAGGTCCCAATTGCGGTTACAGATATTCAGCCAGGCTTTGTCGACACGAAAATGGCGCAGGGCGACGGGCTATTTTGGGTTGCGCCTGTGGAAAAAGCCGCCATGCAGATATTCGATGTAATAAAAAATAAGAAGGAGCATGCTTATATTACCAAGCGCTGGCGATTTATTGCGTGGATTCTTAAAATTATACCCGGCAGGATTTTGGCGAAATTTTAGTACGAAATGAAGTCATCTCATAAAAGAACTATGCGAGGTTGCTGTAATGAAAATGCATAAAAAATTCATGATGGAAGCGATAAAAGAAGCGCGGGAAGGTTTGCGTGAAGACGGGATACCTATAGGATCCGTCCTGGTCATGGAGGGCAGGATTATTGGCCGCGGACATAATAGAAGAGTGCAGAATCGTTCATCTATCCTTCATGCGGAAATGGACTGCCTGGAGAACGCAGGGAGGCTGGCAGCGGAAGATTATAGTAGATGTGTTATGTATTCGACGCTTTCGCCGTGCGATATGTGTACCGGCGCGATACTTTTATATAAAATCCCTGTCGTGGTCATAGGTGAAAACGAGACTTTCAAAGGGCCAGAAAGCTATTCGCAAAGCAGGGGAGTGCAATTAATAAACCTGGATATGGAAGAATGCAAAAACATGATGAAGGATTTTATCGCTAAAAATCCTGAATTGTGGAATGAAGATATAGGTAAATAGAATGTAGCTTTGTACCGTCTGAAAACTTGAAAAGAGGTTAAGCATGGATATTTACACGAAGTCATATCAGACTAAGAATGGTTTAGTTGAGGGAACGCAAGTTAAGTGGTCGAATTTCAGTATTCTACTGGTAGCTGGTAAAAAAGCTTTTTTAACATGCGGTGTTTTTGACCTGGAAGCTATTGATGCTTTTGGGGCGGCAGCTGCCATAGTAGAAAGCACGCCGGACAATCCCATCGGTAATCTGGATCGGTTCCCAAATAGAAAGATCACCAAAGTTAATTCAAAAGCAAAAGCATTGGGTATCGCCGTAGGTATGGACGTTAAAGATGCTTTCGAGATAATAGCATGAAAAAGTTTTATCCAGACCTTTGGTTGGGCGATGGCGGAAGTGCTGTGTGATGATTTGAGGAG
>JBAYMS010000015.1:0-35671 GCA_041663425.1 Candidatus Omnitrophota bacterium | reverse complement strand
CTAAATATAGAAATATTGGAGGAGATGTCTCGATAGCGGAAGCCATCAGGCCTATCACCTACAAAAACGACCTCTGCATTTTGGAGGCCATTTTTGTTTCTACTAAAGGAGGATTAATGAAGAAAACAGCCGTTTTGATCGTGTTGGCGATATTTTGCTTAAGTTGCTGCGGAAGCCTATATGCGGCTGATGAAGCTAAGGCAGAAAAGGCACGTCCTACGAAAATAACCCCAAAGAAAGTCTCCGTAGATACGATAGGTGACGGGAAACCTCACAGGTTTGAGTATTATGACGCTGAAGGCAACCTGACCAAGGTCGAAAATGACACCAAGGGCAACGGTGTCATAGACGAGACGGTTATGTATGAGAATGGCAAGCCGGTAAAAAGCTGGAAAGACACCAAAGGAACAGGCAAGCCTGACGTATGGGTAGAGTATTGATAATCGGTTAGCCGCAGTAGTAAATTTTATAGAGACGGTCTGAAGCAATTTCAGCCCGTCTCTTTTGTTTTCTCCCGCAAATTTGTTTCTACGCAAAAGACGCCGAGGGTGCTATAATATACTAAAGTGACGCGTCCTCAAAAGATATCAAATCGCCGCGCTTAAAACCAAACAACAGAAAAGATCGGAACCAATGCCCAATCAAAAGAGAAGAAAAGATGTGCGTAATCTCGCTATAGTCGCCCACGTTGACCACGGAAAGACAACGCTCGTTGACACACTGCTTAAATATACCGGCGCCCATAAATTTGAAGATGGCGAGGTCACTATAATGGATTCAAACCCTCTCGAAAAAGAGAGGGGGATAACGATATTCTCAAAGAACGCATCCTTTAATTACAAGGGCGTGCAATGTAATATCGTTGATACGCCGGGGCATGCTGATTTTGGAAGTGAAGTGGAGCGTATACTTGAAATGGTTGACGGAGTGCTTCTTCTGGTTGATGCTGTAGACGGGCCGATGCCGCAGACAAAATTTGTACTGAAAAAATCCCTAGAACTGCATTTGAAACCCATACTTGTTATCAATAAGATCGACAGGCCAAATGCGCGGCCGGATGAGGTCGCCAGCATGACGTTTGACCTTTTCTGCGAACTCAATGCCACCGACGAACAGCTCGATTTTCCTATAGTGTATGCCTCGGGCCGGGACGGATATGCCAAGCTCGATCTCGACGACCCGAACGATAATATAAAACCTCTCCTGGACACGATCCTGCACAGAGTATTGCCGCCGGTAGCAAATCCGGATCTTCCGTTTCAGATGCTGGTGACGATGCTCGACCATAATTCGTATTTTGGCCGTATCGGGATAGGACGCATATTCCATGGTGCAGTTCGCGTCGGAGATCCCGTAGCTCTTGTGAAGCGCGACGGCACGATCACCACTACGAATAAAGTGACCAAGATCATGAAGTATAAAGGGCTGACTCCTGTGGAGGCAAATGAGGCGATGGCAGGCGACATTATTATGATAATGGGTGTCGAGGGTGTGTCGGTCGGCGAAACGATCACATGCATAGATGCTCCGAAGGCGCTGCCTACTGTAAAGATAGATGAGCCGACGATATCCATGAATTTTTCTCACAATACCAGTCCGCTTTCCGGTAAAGACGGAGGTGTATTCCTGACGTCGCGCCATATCCGCGAATACCTTGAGCACGAGATGATGGTAAATGTAGGCATAAGGGTGGAGGAGGTCGACGGCGGTGAACGATTTAAAGTATCAGGACGCGGTGAACTTCATCTGGAGGTTTTGATAGAGACGATGCGCCGCAAAGGATATGAGCTGGAAGTTTCCAGGCCGCAGGTTATTTTAAAAAAGATCGGCGATGACACTTTTGAGCCGGTAGAGGTCGTGGTGATAGAAGTGGACAGCATGTATCAGGGTGCGGTCATGCAGGCGCTGGGAGAACGCAAGGCCGAAATGAAAGACATGAAGACCACATCCTCCGGTTATATACGTATGGAATTTGTGATCAGCTCGAGAGCGCTCATCGGATTCAGAAGCGAATTTCTTCTGATGACGCGGGGAACCGGCGTCATGTGCCAGAATTTTCTCGAATATCAGCCGTATAAAGGCGAGATGCCGTCGCGTCAGAGGGGCGTCCTGGTCTCGAAGGATGATGGTAAAGTGGTTGCTTTCGCATTGTGGAATCTGCAGGAGCGCGGAGAATTGTTTATTGAACCCGGAGACATGGTTTACGGCGGAATGATAGTAGGCGTTAACAATAAAGGTGTCGATATAGTTGTAAATCCGCAGAAAGAGAAGAAGCTGACCAATATGCGTTCTTCTACCCGGGACATAGCGATCCAACTGGTGCCTTCGAGAAAGATCACCCTCGAATTTGCGCTTGTATTTATTGACGATGATGAATTGGTCGAGATAACGCCTTTAAATATACGGCTTCGAAAAATGCAGTTACGGGCAATAGACAGAGTGCGCACCAAACGAAAAGACAGAGCGGAGATAGAGGAGTAAACCTATGCCGCTACTAAGCTTGCAGGAGATCACGCTTGCTTTCGGCGGGCCGCGGATATTTGACCGCCTGAGCCTTCAGGTAGAATCCGGTGAACGGATAGCATTGCTCGGCCGTAATGGCGCGGGCAAGACCACGCTCCTGAAAGTCATATCCGGATCTCTCGGTGTCGATGACGGCGTAGTGTTTGTCCAGAACGGCATCAAAGTAGCATATCTTCCCCAGGAAGTCCCTGCCGATGTAAAGGGCAACGTATTTGATATTGTCCTGTCAGGTCTCGGTAAACGCGCGAAACTTTTAAGTGATTATCACCATGTCGCGCACCTACTTCAAACAGATAGCTCCCCTGCATTAATCCGGAAGCTCGACCAGCTTCAGTCGGAACTGGATCATACCGGAGGTTGGGATATAAGCCATGAAGTAGACAATGTTATAACCCGCATGAAGCTCGATCCGGACGCTGATTTTGCCAAATTATCCGGCGGGCAGAAAAGGCGCGTTCTGCTTGCCAAAGCGCTTGTTCTTAAACCTGAACTGCTTCTTCTGGACGAGCCGACAAACCACCTCGACGTAGATTCAATGATATGGCTCGAAGGATTTCTGAAAGACTATCCGGGTGCAGTTTTTTTTGTAACGCACGACAGGATGTTCATGTCTCATCTGGCTACGAGGATCGTTGAACTTGACCGGGGCCAGATCTATAGCTGGGCGTGTGACTACAGGACATTTCTGGAGCGTAAACAGGCGATGCTTGCTAATGAGGCCGCCCGGCGCGAAGAATTTGAAAAAAAATTGGCAGAGGAAGAAGTCTGGATACGAAGAGGCGTCGAAGCCCGCCGCTGCCGCAGCGAAGGCAGGGTGAAGGCCCTGGAGCGTTTACGTGAAGAGAAAAAGGCCCAGCGCAAAGAGGTCGGCAGTGTGCGGATGAGCTCGCAGAAAGCGGCTATGTCGGGGCACCTTGTTGTAAAGGCTTTGGGATTGAGTTTTAGTTACGGAGATAATTGTCTGGTCCATGATTATTCGACACAGATCATGCGCGGTGACAAGATAGGCATAATAGGTCCGAATGGCAGCGGCAAGACGACATTGATAAGGCTTCTTCTGGGAAAGCTTGCTCCTCAGAAAGGTAAAACCAAACTGGGAACGAATCTGGAAATAGCGTATTATGACCAGCTTCGTGAGCAATTGGACGAAGAGAAGACAGTTGCGCAAAATGTCTGCGGGGAAAGCGACACGATCACGATAAATGGCAAGCCCAGGCATATTATCGGATATCTTCAGGAATTTCTTTTCTCCCCGAGCCGTGCCCGGACGCCGGTCAAAGTCCTGTCCGGAGGCGAACGCAATCGCCTGCTGCTCGCACGACTATTTACGAAGCCATCCAATATGCTCGTAATGGACGAGCCTACTAATGATCTGGATATAGAGACCCTTGAACTTTTAGAAGAGTTATTGCTTGCCTATACTGGCACCCTTCTTTTGGTAAGCCACGACAGAGCATTTCTTAATAACGTTGTGACCTCGACCATTGTTATGGAGGGCGGCGGTGTGATCAATGAATATCCGGGCGGCTATGATGACTGGCTCAAACAACGCCCAGCGAATATTTTACCGGCGAAAGTGAAGGCTAAGCCTGAGAAAGAGACGGTAACTCAGGAAAAGAAGGCTGCAGCGAAAAAGCTTTCTTTCAAAGAGACGCGCGAACTGGCAGAAATACCGATGAAGATTGAAGAGGTGGAGCGCGAACAGAAAGAGATACATGATTTGTTCGCAAGTATTGATTTTCATAAAATGGATCCTGCCGTGATCGCGCAAGCCAAAACCAGAATTCAATTTTTAACAGACGAAATAGCGAAGGCATACGAACGCTGGAAATATCTAGAAGAAGGCGCTGGACGTTTTTAACATCGTTCTCATTTTCTCTTGCCCTGACAGGCTGTATCGGGTAAAATAAACGGACGAATAAATCTGAATGCATGTGGCTGAATAAACTTGTGCCTCGGCCTGTGGCCTCGGTACTTAGCATACAGGTGACTGAATAAACTTGCTGACGTAGCTCAGTTGGTAGAGCAGCGGTTTCGTAAACCGCAGGTCGATGGTTCGAATCCATTCGTCAGCTCCATTTATATAAAAAAAAGGAGGCCGTAACATGAAATATTTGAAATTTGTAGCGGTGCTCGCAGCAGTTGTTTTAACTTTATCCATATCAGGGATTGTTTATGCTACGGATGATGCCGGGACAGTAAAAGATGAGATTGCGGCAGATAAAGAAACTATAAAAGATGAACGCGCTGAAATAAAAGAACATGCCGAAAGCGCTAAGAGCGAAGAAAAAGAGCTGAAGAACGAAATCAAAGAAGCAAAGCAGTCCGGTGATGAGGCAAAGGTTAAGGAGCTCAAGTCGGAATTTAAAACTACCCACCAGGAAAATGTCGCCCAGAGAAACCAGGATAGGCAGCAGCTTCGCGAGACTAAAAAAGAGCTTAGACAGGACGTAAAAGCGGCCAGAAAAGCGGGCCGGGCAGGCGGAAAATAAAATACAACTGATGGCAGGGTAAAGATTTGACTCGTTTTCGTGATGTACTTAAAAATAAAAATTTCCTGTTTCTATGGCTGGGGCAGGTAATATCAAACTTCGGAGACCGGTTAAATCAGATGGCGCTTGTCGCGCTGGTCTATTTACACAACCCCGGTTCAGAAATAGCTCTTGCCAAACTTATATCCTTTACAATAATCCCCGTATTTATAATAGGGCCTATAGCCGGAGCATGGGTTGACCGCCTGAACAGGCGGAAGATCATGGTGATATCAGATATATTAAGAGGCGCAATTGTCCTTTCGATACCGTTTTTTATCCGTGCTCATCAGATACTTCTTGTGTATCTGGCCATTTTTCTTACCTTTTCCATAGCCAGATTTTTTGTCCCATCTAAAATGGCCCTCATTCCCGAAATTGTTCCGCAGGACAAGCTGCTCGTAGCAAATACGTTGAATGACACTACCCATATGATAGGCAATGTCGTCGGACTTGTAGTGGCGGGAATTATAGTAAACATTGCTTCGATCGGTGCAATAGGCGGGTTTTATATCGATAGCGCTACTTTTTTCATCTCTGCAATATTGATAGCAATGATAGCAAAGACCGGGACGCGCGGACATGTTAAAGAAGATCTTGTTGCAACGGGAAAGGCCCTGGAGAATTCTCTGCGCCGGACAATTTTCAGCGAAATAAAAGACGGGATACAATATATTACGAAATATAGCGATATGCGTTTTGTAGTTTATGTATTTTTCCTGCTCATGGCCGGACTTGGGACAATTTCCTGCGTGATAATAGTATTTATACAGAGCGCTTTCGGAACTTCAACGAGGGATCTGGGATTTTTGGGGATGTTTCTTGTAGGCGGTTTATTTTTAGGCTCGATCCTTTATGGTAAATTTTGTCAGACTGTGTCAAAGAAAAACGCGATAAATTTAAGTTTTGCGGCCAGCGGAATAGCGATAATAATATTTACTCTGGTGGTGAATAGCCATCCAAATCTTTTTTTCGGGGGAATTTTTGTCGGTTTATTAGGGCTTACAATTAGCCCGATCATGGTCACTACAAATACGCTGGTTCATGCAACGGTGCCGGAAGAAGTCAGGGGAAGAATATTTAGTTCGCTTGAAGCGGTTATACACCTGGCGTTTCTTGTGTTTATGTTCATTGCGGCGTATGCGGCGAAATTTATAGACAGATTCTGGATAATTATAGCCGTTGGGGTTATATATTTTATTTGCGGTGCTGCGAGGCTTGTTATGCCTCGGCTTCGCTCGGCATAACCCTGAGCGAAGTCGAAGGGTTACTTCTTTGCGTTCTTCGGCTTCTTGAGCTTGTCGCCGCAGACTTTGAAGTAATTACATACGGGGCAGCAGATGTTCTCTTCGCCCTTTTCGCCTCTGTACCATTTTGTTTCGCAGGTCCAGTATACCTGGCAAGATTCGCAGCAATTGATTTTACTTTGTGGCATGATTTACCTCTCTTGAATATTAAGATACAGTATTAGAAAAGAATTGTCAATAAATATCAGGATGCTTGAAAGATTTAAGGATAAGTTTTATAATAAATCCATAAAATGAGGAGTGAAGAAATGGTAGAAGTAACGCAGGAGAATTTTGAAAAAGAAGTAGTGCATTCAGATAAGCCGGTGCTTGTAGATTTCTGGGCGCCATGGTGTATGCCGTGTAAGGTTATCGCTCCGGCGATCGATAAGATAGCCGAAGAAATGAAGGGCGAGATCAGGGTAATGAAGGCGAACGTCGACGAATCTCCGGAGATAGCGACGGAACTGTCGATACTTAATATACCTACGCTTATTCTGTTTAGGAACGGACAGGAACTTGCCCGAATAACCGGAGTGAACTCGAAAGAAGCGATTGAGAATAAAATAAAGTCCCTGATATAAAGAAAGGCTTAAAGGCGTGAACATCGCGGTTTTCTGTTCCGGCAACGGATCCAACCTTCAGTCTATCATAGGCAAGGTTGCGGATGGGTATATTAAAGCGAAGGTAGCCGTAGTGGTAAGCGACGACAGCGCGGCGTTTGCGCTTAAGCGCGCAAAGAAAGCCGGGATCGAGACGCTAGTTTTAAACCCTAAGGATTTTTCATCGCGTGAAGCGTTCGACAGAGAAATTATAAAAGCGTTACGAAAAAAGAAGATCGCCTTGGTTGTTCTGGCCGGATACATGAGGATCTTAAGCGATCATTTCATAAAGGAATACAGGAACAGGATAATCAATATCCACCCTTCGCTCCTGCCGTCATTTAAAGGAACGCACGGTGTGCGGGACGCGCTGGAGTATGGAGTAAAAGTTACGGGACCGACGGTCCACTTTGTTGACGAGAAGCTCGATCACGGGCCGATCATTTTACAGAAGGCTATCGATGTCAAAGACGACGATACGGAAGAGAGCCTTCTCGAACGCGTGCACAGAGAAGAGCACAAAATTTATCCTGAAGCGATCAGGTTATTCGTTGAAGGTAAATTAAAAATCAAAAAAAGGAGAGTTGTAAGAAAATGAAAACTAGCATTAAAGATGTAAAAGGACGGGAAATACTGGATTCGAGAGGGAACCCTACGGTTGAGGTGGATATTCTGCTGACTGACGGGTCGTTTGGCCGCGCCGCTGTTCCGAGCGGTGCTTCCACAGGTGAGCACGAAGCGGTAGAGCTTCGCGATGGCGACAAATCACGTTATATGGGCAAAGGCACTCAGAAGGCAGTTGCCAATGTTAACGGGCCGATTAAGAAAGCGATCAAAGGTAAGGATGCGTTAAAACAGGGCGAGCTCGACCAGCTGCTCATAGACCTCGACGGCACACCGAACAAATCGAAGCTCGGCGCAAATGCTACGCTTGGCGTATCTATGGCAGCCGCAAAAGCCGCAGCTGCATCGAAAAAGATGCCGCTATACAGATATATAGGCGGAGACAAAGCAAAGGTGCTGCCGATACCGATGATGAATATATTAAACGGCGGACTTCATGCCGACAATAACGTTGACCTTCAGGAATTCATGATAATGCCTGTGAACGCGAACTCTTTCGCCGAGGCTCTCAGGTGGGGTGCTGAAGTATTTCACAATCTTAAGAAGATCCTGCACGATAAGAACCTTTCGACTTCAGTCGGAGACGAAGGCGGATTTGCTCCGAACCTAAGATCAAATGACGAAGCGGTTGAAGTGATCTTAGCCGCTATCGATAAGGCCGGATACAAAGCGGGTAAGGATATATTTATTGCCCTCGATCCTGCATCCAGCTCATTCTACGAGAACGGAAAATATATTCTCGAGGCCGAAGCCAAGAAAGAAAATACCGCGGCCGATATGGTCGAGTTCTACGCCAACTGGGTTTCGAAGTATCCGATCGTTTCGATCGAAGACGGACTCGCTGAAGACGACTGGGCAGGATGGAAAGCTCTTACAGATAAGATTGGGAAAAAAGTCCAGCTCGTCGGAGACGATCTCTTTGTGACGAACGTGAAGCGCCTGCGTATGGGTATCGAGAGAAAAGTCGCAAATTCGATCCTTATAAAAGTAAACCAGATAGGCACGCTTAGCGAAACACTCGACACCATGGATCTGGCGAAGAAACACGGATATACGTCAGTCGTATCTCATCGTTCCGGAGAGACTGAAGATACAACGATCGCCCATCTCGTAGTCGCGATGAACACCGGCCAGATAAAGACCGGATCCGTCTGCAGGACCGACAGGATCTGCAAATACAACGAACTGCTGCGCATAGAGGAACAGCTCGGCAAAAAAGCGGTTTACGGTAAAGCGATCTGGAAAAAGTAGTAGAACATGAATAAAGCTAAGAAGCGAACAAGCTCCGCAAGGGTTTGGCTGGTAGCGGCGGTTTTTGTGATCGTATTTATTCCGCCATTCGCGAAATATCAGGAGCTTCGCTATAAGAATAGAAAACTAGAAGCTGAAATAGAAGCGATGAAGCTGAAGAACGAACGGCTTGCGGAAGAGAAGAGGCTTCTGGAAACAGACATACATTATGTCGAAAAGAAGGCACGGGAAAAGATAGGCCTTGTCCGTAAGGGTGAGATAGTAATGAAAGAAGTCCAGGTAAGGAAATAGTAAAAAATAATAAGCCTTGCCGGGCGATTTTGCATCTGATATAATAAAGCCACATTGCGGGGTGGAGCAGCCTGGTAGCTCGTTGGGCTCATAACCCAAAGGTCGTCCGTTCGAATCGGACCCCCGCTACCAATATTAAAAACCTCATTCTGTCTAGCGACAGGGTGAGGTTTTTTACGTTAAGTAGAAAAAAGGAAGATATCTTTCTACTGTCTTAACAGAATAGTATGATAGTATATTAGGACATATGTTGTCCTATAAAAATAGATATAACATAATATTTAGAGCTATAGCATTAGGCGTAGTGTGCTTATTTCTGATAAATGACATTGCTTTTGCTTTGGATCTAAAAAATTCTGCTTCCAATTCTACGCTTGCGCCAACTTCAAAATTTAATCCCATAGTAAATATAAGATGGGATGACACAGATGAAAAATATGTAATAACTGAAAATACGGATGAAATAAATAATCTGAAGAGCACAGATTCGTTTGGAGATGACGTCTCGTTTATATATTTAAATCTTCTTATCGGCCAATTTCTTTATCGGCTAACCGAGCTATCTACGGCGGGGGTAAGTGCACGTGGTATAGATAGTGAATTGGAAAACCTCAAACGATATCGTCTCCAAAAGTTTATCGAAGCCATTAAGCGTGACCTGCCGCATGTAGATTTCAACAGATTTCTTTTTAAAAAAATGAAGTGGGATAATAATGCTATCTGTCTGCCGTATGAAAGGAAAGATGACAGAAGTACGGTGCAAATACTGCGTTTTAATCTGCCAGAATCCTTGACCAGCACTATACAGAATAAAACCACAGCATCTATAGATAAACTCCATAAAGTAGAGAGCCCAGTCGGTATTGACGGCGTGAAAGTCATCCTCGAAGATCCGATGGATGAGCCGGCAGCGCAATTGCAGGAGCACTTATTTGTCGATTACAGTGCTGAACAATTAGCGTCTTTACTAAGGTATACGATGGATGGCGGTATTACCATTCAGATATCAAAAGGATGCTCTAAAGCCTGCCTTATATGCGGAGTGGACGGATCCGCGAAAAAAATAGAACACATGCCGTTTGAGACGGTGTGCGATCTTTTAAAATTTTTAAAATCAAAAGGAATAAAGAAGGTAAATCTCTATTTTGATAATGAGCCGATGGAATATTTTGACAAAACAGCCCAAAAAGATCTCGCGGATGTTCTTGTAGAAGTAAACCGGCTGGGACTGAAGACAATTATCACGACGCATGGATGGCCGGTAAATAATGAGCGCGCCAAAGAAGCGGCAAGAAAAATAGCCGCTCTGCCTTTCAACGTCGAAATAAATATAAGCACCCATGCATACCACCCCTCTGTGATAAATGCTCCGACGGTCGAGGAAGCCAAAAAGGCTATGGAGAAGCACATAAAATATTACGACGAGGTTATTGCTACTCTTCTGCCTAAACATCCGAAAGTGCGGGTACTCAGGACGAGTATAAATGATATAGAGGCTGGCAGAACTATCCCTCAGGAGATTGAGGCTGAAAAAATACTCTCTGAGCATATTTATGAAAAATGGCACAATAAAGTCGCTGAAATAGTACCGACGGGCGTTGTCTGGATAGGTCGTGCGTTTGATATATTGGAAAATTTTAATCTGCCCCAGAGAAACAGGCTTACGGGTGCGTCGCTAGTCGGCGAACAGCCTGTGCTTTCATTGTCTCCCGATGGAACTATAGAATTTATTTATGCCGACCAGCAGATAAAAAGATTTGAAAAAGTTGAATCAATATTTGCAGATAGCAAAGACAAAGAATTTAAACTATTTGTTATGATTCTTAAAAGTATTCTGAAAACTTATTCTGAAAAAATAGGATCCAAAGCTTCGCATATAGATGACGCAGAAAATATCTACAGCATATTAAGTAAAAAAGAAATAGAATCTCTGCGAGCTTATGGCCTAGACGTAACTTTACCGGATCTCGACTGGCAGGGTGGCCAAACAAGAGCGGGGCTTAGTTATAACACGCTGGCATATTTTCATGATTTTTTTAATATAGCTTTTTCAAAAGAGACTATTTCTCAGGTAATGTCTGGCGATATTTCAGATGAAAGCCTGGCATCTTTATTTGCAAGGATAAAAGAGTTTTATATTCCCATTGAACTTGATGCCGCCGCTATAACGTCTGACTTGGAAGACGTAAATTCTGTGCTGGATCAAAACTATAGGCTTATCTGGAATTTTTCGAAAAAGGTAAAGCCGGATCCAAGAAATTCAATAAAGCGGGTACGTGTGGGATCGTATCTTGCTACCCGCCATACAGATGCCGCGAATTTTAAAGAGCTGATCGATGAATTATCGAAGCGGGGCAAGCTGAGTGCCCTCGATATCGGGACAGGGCAGGGCGAATTTTGTTTTAACTTGCCTGAAATGTATAAAGATAAATTTGGCAATATTGTGGGGATAGATATGATGTCAGGCAGTACAGTTTCTTCCGAAGTCGACGGGGTTAAAATCAATATTCAGAGAAGCATGCCACTCGAACAATTTGCTAAAGATGAAAAGTATCATCATTCTTTTGACGTTATTTTTCTTAATAATCCATTCACGGATATCTGGCTGTCCTGTAAGGATGCTCTACCTAAACTACTCAAGCCCGGAGGTAAAGTTGTTGTAACAGCTCATTGGGCTATGTTCATGACATCGCAGTATCAAGGCTTTGAAGATAGAAGTGTTGTCGCAAGATATCTGAATGATTATGCAGAAAAATTTATGACGCCTTTAGGGCTCGAAATAAGTGTTATCGATAATATAGATGGTTATCCCAAAACAGGTTATCAAAATGTTCCCGGAGTTATAGTAGCAAAGTATCAAGAAAAGAATGCTCCAGCTTCAGATGCGCAAGTTCCGGAAGGCATGATCGTTGTGGATAAAGAAACAGGAAGGATAAAGTTTGGCAGCGGACCATTTATAGAACCAAAGTGTGAATTGTGGGCAGTAAGGCATGGAGAAACATATTCAAATAAAAGAGGTGCTTTTCAGGGTTTTGTCGATGGACCGGATAACCAGCTCAATGAAACCGGAAAAATGCAGGCAAATAAAGCCGCAAAAGATCTTTTTAGACAGCTTGAGAGTAAGATAAGGGCCGGCGAGAAAATAGTAGTTCTTACAAGTGAGCTTAAAAGGGCGAAAGATACCGCCCAGGCATTTATCGATTTAGTTAAAAAAGAAACAGGCGTGATAATAAAGCCTATCCCTGAAAAACTTCTGAACGAAATGTATTATTCCGTCTGGGAAAATAAATCAGAGGCAGAATTGGATGCCCGGCAGAATGAGCTGGTAGAAAGGTACCGCAAAAGATTAGATGCCACTGTTCGTGCGCCGGGCGGGCAAAATTTTATCGATATGATAGCATCCGGCCGTAATTTTCTGGAGATGCTTAATAAAAAGTATGAAGGCAGAACGGTTGTTGCTTTTGGTCACGGGACGCAGAGCGGAGGAGTGAGGGTGGCGATGGGAGATAAGACGCTCCTTGATGATGCGGGGCAGATAAATTGGCGCGCTAAGATGCTTCCCAATGCATCACCGGTCTTATTGCACAGAATGCCGCCCATGCCTGTTCCGGCTGATGTAGTGGAGAAATTACAGAAATACGGTCAGGCCCATCTTTTAGACGGGTGGGACAGGCTGAGTGCCGGTGAAAAAGAAAATCTACTGAAAGATATTGAAGCCGTTGACTGGGATGAACTGTCAAGGCTATGGGATGCCCTAGTAGTTCGTGGAGAAAAGCCTCAACTGGATCTAAACGGTTTTAAGCAAATTGCTCCTATAACTGGAAAAAGGCAGGAAGCCGTAAAGACGGGGGAAGAAGTTTTGCGATGGGGTGCCGGGGAAGGTCGGGCAAAGTTTGCCGGGATTATTGTAGCCGGCGGCACAGGCTCATCCCTTAAGTATGAACATGCCAAGGGCATGCTTCCAGCTACTCCCATTAGCGGTATGTCCTTATACAATGCTTTGATAGCAAAAAATTCAGCCGCAGCTCAGGCGCGCGGGCACCAGAACATTTATCCTCTTGTATTTATGGTGAGCGCCCAGACTCAGGACGAGACGCTCAAATATCTTATGACGAGTTCATTCTGGAGACATATTTCAGATAGAGTTCTATTCGTCAGGCAAAGAGAGCTTCCCGGAGTTCTCCGCGGTTCAGGCAAATCATTTCTGAAAAGTAAAGATCATATAAATATCGGCGGAACCGGGCATGGCGATGCTTTAGATTACGTGCTTAATCCGGATGCGCATGCCATAGGTTTTTATTGGGACAAGTCTATGAAACGTTTTGTAGAAGATGATGCCGTGTCCTGGCTGAAACGTTTTGGAGTTGAATATGTACAGTATATGAATGTAGACAATTTGCTTGTTCCATTTGCCGATGCCGCTTTCACCGGAGAACATGTTTTAAGTCGTGATATTTCAAAAGAACGCATGGGAAGAGCCCATATATCGCTGGGTATGGTCAGGAAGACTCAGTGGAATGAAGAACGGCGGACATATACAGACCGTCTGGGAAATGTAATTATGGTGGGCGGTCAGAAGGAGTCGCTCGATTACGGTGATTCGCCTGCGCAGGTAAATGCCTCACCTTATGGAGATCCGAGCATCAGACTGATCACTGTGGATTCTTTGTCCGGTTCTATTCCTATAGAATATTCCATCCAAGGCAAAACGGATATTGATGAAAACGGTGCAGAGCAGGAAATATATAAATTTGAACGGTCCAGCGGCAATAAAAAACGTTACGGCATAGAGATGGGTTATGAACCGGAGAATGTTTTTGCAGCCATTAAAACACGGGCAGATGTCGAATCGGCAAAAAAACAACAGTCAGACCACTGGAAAAGTTTGATCCGTCTGGCAATGCCCGATCTGTTAATACCCGAATCGACATTAATAGAGCTTCCATGGGAAGCTGATCTGCTTACGCCTGGCGATCTGTCCGCTAAACTTGACGTAATAGATTTTAAGAGTGCGGTAAAACCAAATATGGGAATTCTGGTGAAACCGGGATTTTCAGAGCTTATCCCGGTTCCGCTGCCGCTCAGCGCTATTCCACCGGTTAATATAGCGAAATTAAAATGCAAAATGAAGCCCGGAGAAATTTTTGCGTTAAAAGAAAAAGATGGTTCTTTAACTCTTTATTCCTTCAGTCAGTATGAAAATGCAGCAACCGGCCGAGATATCTATAGTATTAAAATAAAAGCGCGGAACCTTGGGAGCGGAGAATATGAAAGACTGAAAATTAATGATATGCCTGAATCGCTTGACGCAGATGAATATATGCCGCCAAATTATGAGGATAATATAGTAGATAAACTAAATAATTATCCTCCCCATCCTCATATAGCCCCATGCCGAGTTCTCTTAACTGCCGATAATCAAACGCTTACGTCATATCGCTACCTTTATAATCTGGTTTCTTTTGACCATCTAGATCTTAAGGCAAGGGTAGATCTGGCTCTGGATATAACTTCGGCAGTCAGGCATCTGCATTCACATGGCATAGTTCATGGAGATATTGCTGCAAGAAATGTTCTTGTTGAATATAGCAATGGAAAAGCTCATGCTTATCTTTTTGATTTTGACCATAGCCGTTATGGTTTTGAGTTTGCAGGTAATGCGTATAAGGATATTTGTTACGGTCTGCCGCGTCTTTTGGACAGCGAAAAAGAATGGTCTGATAATGAAAGCGTGTATCTGTCCGGATTTTACGCGGCTCTTAGCGAAATTGGCGTGGAGCACTTGACCTTGGACGATGTTGAAAAGGGCCTTATAAAACTTCGGGATGAGATCGCAAACGATGAGAAAAATTTAGAGAAGCAGGGCTATCAGAGGGCTTATCACATAGCGTCTGTCGATAATATACCTCTTATACTAAAATATGGTTTTTATGGCAGAATCGATCCGAAGAAGCCGGGCCAGTTTATTCTTGCTAACCATTTAAGTGTCGGCAAGTTTTTAAATTACCAGCTTATCGATACTATTACGCGGAAGGACAAGAAGCCTTTTGTCCTGGTGTTTAAAGCCCCTGCCAGATTTTTTAATCAAGAAATGCCTGCAGCCGCGAGTTTGAGCAAAGACAGTTATGCCAAAACGCTGCCGCACCCGCTGATCGAAGAATTAGCTTCAAGGGCTGCCCGGGCTGAGGGCATAAAAGCCGGGGATCTTGACGAAGAATTTAAATCCGCGTTTGCTCAGAGAAGCCTTGGTCATTTGCCCGCTCTATTTATAGATTATGAAGAGACGGTAAAGGAAAACAGACGGCTTTTCCCTGAGGAAGCGGCTGATGATCCTGAATTTCGCCGGCTCCTCGAAGAGATGAGCCTGGATACGGATGCTATTGACGAAATTAATCCTGTTGAAATTCCGCAAAATAAACCTGTCGTTGCGATGTTCGACGTTCATGGTACGCTGCTTCAGCCGAACTGGAAAGAAGTTTTTGAAAGGACATACAGGGTTCTGACCGGAAAACGTATCACTAAAGATTGGATAAGAGAGAATATATGGAAAAAGAATGACGCTCAGATAGTAGAAGCCCTGGCCAGAGAATCCAATAAGAGCGTAGAGTATGTGGAAGGGAAACTGGATGAAATGCGTGAAACTATCTGGAGCAGTGAAGTTGCGCCGGTTGTTCCGGGTGCGCTTAAATTTGTAAAAGCGCTGCACAAGCGGGGTGTTCCCATCTACATTGTCAGCAGATCATATACAAGACACGTAAAAAAACAGCTTAAAGATGCCGGTTTTCTTGAATACATTCCGGATGAACATGTTATCGGCCGGGAAAATAAAAAAGATAAAAATTATAACCGTGCCGATGTAATAAGATCTATAGCGGCACATTATCCGGATCATACCGTGGCTTATTTTGACGACTGGACGGAAGTGACAGACCAGATAAGAGATTTTGCGGTATCTTTCGGAGTGGCGCAGGGTGCCGGCGAAGAGTTTGAATATAATTACGGAGAAATTAAAAAAGCAGATCCAAATTATATCCTGCGACGTAAATATGATTATAAGAAACTCGATAAATTATTAACTGTCCCTGCGCCGGTTCAGCTGAAAAAGTATGTCAAATCCAGAGATGATGGACTGTCAAAGTGGGAAGATGACGGCGGAACTTTGGAGCGATTTGTCCCGGATGCTGATGCTGAGCGGAACGCCGCGATAGATCTGAGGGATGCAATCATTAAAGAGACAACAGATATGAATAAAGAAAAGTTTATAGTTGCCCTCGGGACGCGATGGATACCAGGTTACACTAAAGGTAGCAAGCCGAGAGAATTGCATGAACTTATAGTATCGATGAGAAAATTCTGTCAGGAACGTGGGATGCCTTTTATAGACAAAGACGATGACGAATTGCTAGGTGAGATAACAGAACTTCGGAAGCAGAAAGAGTATGTAAATGCTAAAGTAATAGTGCTGGCAGGGAATGACGCCATAGAAAAAGAACTGGCTTCATTACAAAATGCCGCTCTTTTCGGAGTGGATAAAACCAATCTGGTTGATGATAGTTATATACATATAGTAGAGATGATGAAAGTGGCGATGGAATCTGCCATAACCGGCCAGGCGCCGAAAAATAGTCCTTTCCTGCCGATTGCAAAGCGGGGAAATTTCTGGGTCTTCATACCAAACGCTGATCGTGTCCCGAACGGTGATATGCTGCGAAGGCTTTACGAGGTACAGAGATTCGCGTAATTATTTATTTATATGGACTACTTTTGCAGGCGGAAAGCCGTTAAAGTATGTCGAAGAAGCTATCGAGTATGCCCCGATATTCTCCACGTAGATCATGTCGCCTATCTCAAGTTCCGGAAGTTCCTCACCGGTTGAAATGGTATCGAACGCATCGCAGGTAGGGCCGAATACTGCGCAGACCTTCATGGGGCCGTCCTTAAAAGCTTTGAGCTGATATGTGCAGTGGTCGAATACTATTCCGGAGAATGTGTGGTATACGCCGTCATCGAGATAATAGCATGTTTTGCCATCGCGGACCGCTTTGCCGATGATCTTTGTCACCAATGTCGCGGCATTCGCCACCATAAATCTTCCAGGTTCGGCTAAAATTTCGATATCTTTAGGAAACAATCTGTTGAACTCCGCATTCAATTTACGTGCGAGGGTCTTGAAGCTTTTTACCTTATTGTCATATTTTACCGGAAATCCGCCGCCTATATCGATGATGTTTATTTTATGTCCGCGCGACTCCGCCTCTTTCATTATGTCCGCGGAAAGCTGGAGGGCCTGCATGTAATTTTCAAAATTATTGCATTGGCTTCCGACGTGGAAACTGATGCCTTCTACGACAAGGCCTGTCCTGAATGCCTCAAGTATAAGGTCTACAGCCTCGCCAGCCTCCGCTCCAAATTTACTTGAAAGCTCAACCATCGAACCGGTATTCGGGACGCGTATTCTTAATACGAGCCCTGCATGCGGCGCATGTTTTTTTATTTTTTTCAGTTCTTCTATGTTGTCAAAGGTGACGAGAGGCTTATACTGGTCGAGCTCATTGAGCGTCTCCGTCTGTTTTATGGTATTTGCGTATATTATTTTATCCCAGATGAAATCCTGGCGTTCTTTTGGCGGAAGATCTTTGATGTATTCGTGGACGATCATAAATTCCGGCATTGACGCGACATCAAAGCTCGCACCTTCGTTATATAGTGTTTTTACGATCTCCGGATTTGAATTTGATTTTACTGCGAAATATGCCTGAACACGGGGTAGGGCCTCTCTGAATTCCCTGTAATTTTCGCGGATTTTTGCGTGGTCGATGATGAGAACCGGAGTCCCGTTCTTTGCCGCTATCTTTTTTAAATTCTCAAGGATTTCTTTCGAAGCGCCGTCTGTTTCTTTGCCGTTTTCCATAGTTGCCTGTTTCATTTTTGTCATCGCCCCCTAATCCTTAAAGAGAAAGTTATTGAAGCTCCACACGTTCTTTTTGTCCAGGTATGATTTTGGATTTTCTTTGAAGAATATGCGGTAATTTTTAAACGGCGTCCAGTCGGATGGCACGGATGCCAGTTCGCCCAGATATGGCTTTGCTATATTGAGTATGTAATCGTGCGGAAGGTTGTCGGCTAAACAGACGCCTTCTTCGGGATTTTCGATCATCCACATAGTTGCGGCGACGATGCCTATGGCAACCTGCATTGTCGTTGCGTTCTGATGGGGGATGAGCCGTCTGGATTCTTCGATGGATAGGATACTGCCCGTCCACCATGATGTATACTTATGGCCCATAATGAGAGCGCCGAGAATGTCTTCGCCGCCTGTTATTTCATCGGACATTATGCGTAGTTTCGGCTGCAGCTCGTAGTTTCGGCAGCGCAGTTCGTATAAGCTGGACAACGTCTCGTGGCACGGCATATAAGCGTAGTGAACCGTGGGCCTGTATACTGCCCTGCCATTTTTCCATACCGTGAGATTGTCGGATATGGAGAAGGCTTCCCCGTGGCGTATGACCATGCCTATGATTTCCTGGTTAGGTATCCACGAACGAACCCATGTATTCATACCCATCTGTGAAAGAAATACCTGGTTTTTTGGGCCGGATTCCGGGTAATTAGTCATTAATGGTATCTCTTTTTCGTGTGTGCCCCAGCCCATTTCCGCCGGAGAAATACCTTCTTCCCGCAGTCCTTCTATTGACCAGGTGCCTACAAATTCATCAACTTCTTTAGGCCTATTGGTTATCTGTGTATCGCGTTCAGAGCAATGTATGACTTTTACGCCCAGAGCCATTGAGAGTCTGGCGAAATCTTTTTCCTGAAGCAGTTTCTCAAGAGTCTTCGCGGTTTTCTTTGGAGTGGTTGCGTCCTTTATCTGCGTGTGTGCTATGTCAACTAAGCCTTTCTTTGTGAAATGTGAGATTAGCCCGGGATTTGCGCCATGGTCAAGCACTGCCGTAACCGAATTGGTCCATTTAGCGGTCGCTTCGCGTATGAGCATCTGTCTGTTATATAAAGATTTCTTAAGCGGAGATTTGTTGTGAATATCGGCGTAAGGATCCCATTCTTCGACGGAAGTGTTTATGTATAAGACTTTATTGTCATGACACCAGGTTATGATATCTATGCAGCCTATGTTCCAGGCAAGGTCTATCACCAGTCCGCCGGCCGATACGTGTTTATTTAATATCTGGGAAATATTTATAGGAGTTATTCTTTCCTGAAAATACTGCACGCCTTTTTTGATCCATGATTTTAATTCATCGCGCTTATTTTCGAAATCAATGACAGTGACATTTTTGTATGGGATATCGATGTGTTTGAAAAGGATGGGCAGAGTGCATTTTGAGACCGAACCATAGCCAATAACTAAAACTTTATTTTTGAATTCCATCATTATTATTTATTCTCCTTTAGATTAAATTTGTTTACATTCTAAATGATAAAATTATTTATGTCAACTATCTTGACAATGTATTAGTAAGAGTGTAACATATTTGCGATCGGAGAAAGCATGAGAGGTAAAAATAATAATTTTCCCGACGGGCTGAAAGAGCTGGTGCCAGTCATTGTTTTCTGTATTGCCATGGCTGCTATCATCTGTATTCCGCTGCGCGTAATGTCGTACGGTTTCATTCCGCCCGACGACGCCGGACGCCATGCCGCTAAAGTTATCTCCGGTAAAAGCTGGGATGAGATACTTGTGGTGCGTCCGGAATTTAAGATGGATAGCCACCCGGGCTGGCACGCTATCCTGCAGGCTATTCACAGGATAAGCGAGTGTGATCAGGATACGCTCGTATTCTTTTCAGTTGTATTTCTCTTTATTTTATTCTGCATAATACCGATATTTTTTCTCGACTTTCCGGAAGCGTGGCTTGCTTCGATTTTAGCCTTTGTAGTCCTATCTCCAAATTTTATATTCCGGTTATTTCTCGGACGGCCGTATATTTTTACAATGACGGTTATACTGGCTATATGCTTCATATGGCCCCGCCTGAAAGATAAAAAAATACCTTACATTGCGATGGGCATCCTGACCGCCCTTATAGCAATGTCGACGTGGATACATGCCAGCTGGTATCTTTTCGCGCTGCCGATAGCCTGTTTCTTTATTGCCAGGGAGGTTCGCGTGGGAACGCGCCTGGCGATCGCAACGGTTATCGGCGTTATCGTCGGTGCGTCAGTGACCGGGCATCCTTACATGTTCCTTAAGCAGACGCTGACTCACATGATGTTTGCTTTTGGTGGGATCCAGTCCAGACGCCTTCTTGTCGGAGAATTTCAGCCATTTGCGGGCGAGTCTCTGGTTGTGTTGTTTATGCTTATCATAGCTTTATGGCGAAAGGTGCGCGGTAAGTGGGATCCGCATACGTTCCATGACCCTATATTCATATTGGCTGTGACTGGATGGGCGCTTGGTTTTGTGGCGACCCGTTTCTGGACAGATTGGGGTATGCCTGCAGCTATATTCTGGATAATGGTCCAGATAAATGATTTTTTCAATGAGAAGGTGGATGCAACATCTTTGCGCAGAGTTTTCATAGCTTCTGCAATATCCGGCATTCTGTTTCTTGCCGTATCGGCGGATATTGATAGCCGCTGGACCCGCAATCTCATAGTCGAATATCTGTCATCGGAAGACCCGAAACAGGCAGAATGGCTTCCCGAGCCGGGAGGCATAATTTACAGTGATGATATGACAGTCTTTTACCAGACATTCTTTAAAAATCCGAAAGCACCATGGCGTTATATGCTGGGATTTGAACCTGCGATGATGCCGGCAGAAGATCTTGCGACACTCAGGAGGATACACTGGAATTTTGAATCAAGAAAGGCTTTCGATCCGTGGGTTAGCAAGATGGGTCCGAAAGACAGACTGATAATTCGTGCTTCACAGGACGCGAAACCGGCCATATCCGGCCTGGAATGGTATTACGCCGCTACGGGTACATGGATAGGCCGCATTCCCAAACATTAAGTTGACACTATTCCCGCGATAATATAAAATATTACCTTCCAAAGATATCATTATATTAATATGAGGTAAATCCATGATACAAAGGTATTCGTTACCCAGAATGGCGGCTATCTGGAGCGATGAAAATCGTTTCAGAAAGATGCTGGATGTAGAGTTATTTGCCTGCGAAGCATTGGCTAAACTTGGCAGGATACCAAAGAGTTCTCTATTCCAGATACAGAAAAAGGCCCGGTTTGAAGTTGAGAGGATCCGTGAGATCGAGCTTGCCACAAACCACGATGTAATAGCTTTCATAAAAAATCTATCCGAGCATATAGGCGAAGACGCAAAATATGTTCACATGGGGCTCACTTCAAGCGATGTCCTGGATACCGCGCTTTCCGTCCAGATGCAGGAAGCGTGCGATATTCTTATCGACGACATGAAACAGCTTTTAAAAATACTGGCCAGAAAAGCAAGGCTTCACAAGAAGACGCTTATGGCCGGAAGGACACATTCTGTCCACGCAGAGCCGACGACGTTCGGGCTTAAAATAGCGCTTTATTACGACGAAGTTAAGAGAGACCTCGAGCGGTTAAAACATGCCCGTGAGGTGATATCGGTAGGGAAGATATCGGGTGCCGTCGGGACTTACGCCAACATCGATCCTTTTGTCGAATCATTTACCTGTAAAAAGCTTGGCCTACGCCCTGCGAAAGTATCGAACCAGGTGCTGCAGCGTGACCGCCACGCAGAATTTTTAAATGCTATAGCTATTACCGGAACTTCACTGGAAAAATTTGCCACAGAATTCAGGAATTTACAGCATACAGAGATAGGTGAAGTCGAAGAGCATTTTGCTAAGGGCCAGAAAGGCTCAAGTGCGATGCCGCATAAGAAGAATCCCATAACGTGCGAACGCATAGCCGGGCTTGCCCGTATACTCAGGGCGAATGCCGTTGTAGGCATGGAGAACATGGTCCTCTGGCACGAGCGCGACATATCCCATTCATCCGCTGAGCGCGTAATATTGCCTGATTCTACGATATTACTCGACTACATGCTCAACAAGTTCATGGATATAGTAGGCCACCTTGTTGTCCATGAAGACAGGATGATAGAAAATCTGAATATGTCCAAGGGCGCTGTATTTTCAGGCAGGCTATTGGTTAATCTCATAGATAAAGGCCTTACGCGTAATGAAGCGTATGATAAAATACAGGCCGCGGCATTTGCCTCGAAGAGAGACAATATCGAATTTAAGGACGCTGTTTTGAACGATGACGGCATACGCTCAGTTCTGAGCGCAAAAGAAGTGGAAGAGATATTTGATATAAAATATTATATGAAAAGCGTGGATAAAATATTCAGACACGTCGGTATCTAAAACTGAAAGGGCTATGAAAGATGCAGAAACAAAAACAAATCTACGAAGGCAAAGCGAAAATATTATTTGAAACAGATGACCCGGATCTACTGATACAGGAATTTAAGGACGATGCCACAGCTTTTGACGCTACTAAACGCGGCACCATCGTTAATAAAGGTGTAATAAATAACAAGTTATCAGAGAAGCTGTTTATCCTTCTGACCGATAAAGGCATACCGACGCATTTTGTGAAACGCCTCAGTGACCGCGATATGCTTGTTAAAAGGGTAGAGATAGTTCCTATTGAGGTTACGATACGTAACATTGTTGCGGGCGGGATGGCTAAATTATTGGGCCTCGAAGAAGGCATTGTTTTAAAGAACCCCGTCCTGGAATATCACTATAAAGAAGATAAACTTCACGATCCTCTTATAAATGACTATCATATTAAAGCGCTTAATATGGCTACAGATAAAGAGCTGGATACGATAAAGAAATATTCCTTTATGGTTAACGAGGCTCTCAAGGCATTTTTTAATTCCAAGGGCCTTACTCTGGTTGATTTTAAACTGGAATTCGGAAGGTGCAAAAATAAAATAATACTGGCAGACGAGATATCCCCTGATACTTGCAGGCTGTGGGATAAGGTAACCAACGAAAAGATGGATAAGGACCGTTTCCGCCGTGATCTGGGCGGTGTTGAAGAGGCATATCAAGAGGTTCTCCGTAGAGTATTGGAATGAAAAAAGTAACCTATAAAAGTGCAGGCGTTGATATAGATAAGGCAAATGAGCTTGTGAAGTCTTACAAGCGGTTTGCTGATTCTACCAGGATAAAAGGTGTTATCAGTGATGTCGGCAGTTTCGGCGCGCTCTTCAGACCTGATTTCAGAAAATTCAAAGACCCGCTGCTTGTATCGTCCACAGACGGTGTCGGCACAAAGCTCAAAATAGCTTTTCTTGCTGATAAGCATGATACCGTAGGCATAGATCTAGTGGCTATGAGTGCTAACGATATTCTCTGTTCCGGAGCCGAAGGTCTATTTTTCCTCGATTATATTTCCACCGGCAAGATAAAATCATGGGTTCTCAAAGATATCGTCAAAGGCATCGCTGACGGCTGCAGGCAGGCCGGATATGCACTTGTAGGCGGAGAGACGGCCGAGATGCCGGGATTATACAACCCGAATGAATATGACCTGGCCGGATTTGGCGTAGGCATCGTCGATAAAAATGAAGTGATCGACGGACGGACTACAAAATTGGGAGATGTTGTCTTAGGCCTTGAATCGACCGGCCCGCATTCGAACGGTTATTCCATTATAAGAAAAGTATTTAGTCAAAGAGAACTTAAAAAATATTCAAAACAGCTGCTTGCACCGACGCGTCTTTACAGCAAAGCTATATTAAGCCTTAAGACGAAAGTTAAAATAAAAGGTATAGCAAACATAACGGGCGGAGCATTTTATGACAAGATCCCGCGTATCATACCAAAAGGTATGGCTATAGATATATGCAAAAATTCATGGCGCGTTCCGGAAATATTTCAGCTGATAAAGAAAGCCGGAAACGTAGATGATAAAGAGATGTATAGAACTCTCAACATGGGTATCGGCATGGTCGCTGTTTTAGCAAAAAAAGACGCTGATAAAGCTGTAAGTATTTTGCGGAAAAATGGATTCAGGGCGCATATCATAGGGCGTGTAGTAAAGGGCAACAGGGAAGTTACGATCAAAGGCTGATATGAGGATACTTGTAATAGGTTCAGGCGGAAGAGAGCATGCTCTCTGCTGGAAGATAGCGCAGAGCGTTAAGTGCTCTAAAATATATTGCGCGCCGGGTAATGGCGGCATAAGACAAACGGCTGAGCTTGTCAATATAGAAGCCGACAATGTTGAAGCGTTATTAAAATTTGCCAAAGAGAACAGGATAGATTTTACCGTAGTGGGTCCTGAAGTGCCGCTCGTAAAAGGTATCGTTGATAAATTTCAGAAAGAAGGATTGAAGGTTTTTGGTCCTACCGCAGATCTCGCTGCAATAGAGGGGAGCAAAGTATTTGCCAAGGCTTTAATGAAAAAAGCCGGAATCCCCACAGCTGCTTTTGAAGTATTCGAAAATATAGACGATGCGCTGAAGTATGCCGCTACGAAGAAACTACCGCTCGTAATAAAGGCGGATGGACTTTGTGCAGGAAAGGGTGTAGTTATATGTAAAACGCCCGACGAAGTGCTCTCTACGCTTACGAGCATGCTTGTAGACAAAGCTTTCGGCGCTGCCGGGGAAAAAGTGATCATAGAAGACTGTCTTGCCGGAGAAGAGGCGTCTATAATAGTTATATCAGATGGAAAAAATATCGTCCCTATGGCATCGAGCCAGGACCATAAGAGAATATTTGACGGAGATATGGGGCCGAATACCGGAGGGATGGGGGCTTATTCGCCCGCACCGGTGATAACGAATGAGCTTTTCAAAAATATCATCGACACCATTATATATCCTGTTATAAATACATTGGCGAAAGAAGGCACGCCCTATAAAGGCGTTCTATATGCCGGCATCATGGTTACGAAGGACGGGCCGTTCGTTCTGGAGTTTAATGCCAGGTTTGGGGATCCGGAAACACAGGCCATATTGCCGCGTCTTAAGAACGATCTCTTGGATCTCATGGAAAAAGCAGTTGATGGGAAGCTCGCCGGATTCACTACCGAATGGGATCCCAGACCGTGCGTATCGGTGGTTTTAGCTTCCGGCGGTTATCCGAATAAGTTTGATAAAGGAATGGAAATAAAAGGCCTGGATGAGGCGGTAGCAATGAAAGACGTCGTCATTTTTCACGCAGGCACACGCAAAGGCAGGCGTGCGACAGACAGCGACAAACTGCTCATAACGTCCGGCGGAAGAGTTATGAATGTTACGGCCCTAGGCGATGACATGAACAAGGCTATAGATAATTGCTACAATGCTGTGAGGCTTATACATTTCGATAAGATGCATTATCGCCGGGATATCGGCGTCAGGGCCATAGGGAGGAAAAAATGAAAAAATCGGCCGTTATTGCGATCCTCATGGGAAGTGATTCCGATCTTGAGGTAATGAGAGAGACATCGAAAGTCCTGGAAGAGAATGGTGTAGCATACGAAATGAAAATACTATCAGCGCATCGTTCTCCCGATGATGTTGCCAGATTTACAAAATCTGCCAGAGGCAAGGGTTTCAAAGTTATAATAGCGGGCGCGGGCGGCGCGGCGCATTTGGCTGGAGTTATTGCAAGCCATACGACATTGCCGGTGATAGGTGTTCCCATGGAGTCAAAAGAGCTTAAAGGGCTCGATTCACTCCTTTCGACCATTCAGATGCCTTCAGGGGTTCCCGTCGCCACGGTGAGCATAGGCAAATCCGGAGCTAAAAATGCAGGTATACTGGCACTCGAGATATTGAGCCTGCATGACGTGCGGCTCGAGAAACAGCTGGTGAAATTTAAAAAAGAGCTTGTTAAAAATATACGGAAGAAAAATAAAAATATTTAATGTGCCCTTTGAAGAAAACAGTTCTTTTAAAAGTTGACCCGGAAGATCCCGACGTAAAAGCGATATCTAAAGCCGCTGAGGTTTTGCGTTCAGGCGGCCTTGTGGCATTTCCAACGGAAACGGTATACGGTCTTGGCGCGAATGCAATGAACGAAAAGGCTGTCGAAAGATTATGTGCCGTGAAAGCGCGTCCGCAGGGCAAACCTTTCACTGTTCATATAGAAAATATCGGATCGATAGAAAAAGCGGGCTGTGAAATTACGAAGGAGGCGCATTCGTTAATAAAAAAATATTGGCCGGGCCCTCTGACTATTATCCTGAAGTGCAAAAACGGCGGTAAGACCGGTTTCAGGATGCCCGACAATGTAGTGGCTTTAAGACTTATTAAAGAAGCGGGAGTTCCTGTCCTGGCGCCGAGTGCGAATGTAAGCGGCGAAACGCCCCCGACAAAAGCAGAGGATGTTTTGAGGCAGCTTGACGGCAAGATCGATATTTTATTGGATTCAGGCAAAGTTAAGGTAGGCATAGAATCTACGGTTTTAGATATGACCGTTACACCGCCCGCAGTATTGCGCAGGGGCGCTATAGAAGAAAAAGATCTGTTAAGGGTAATGTATGAGTAAGGTGCGTTCCGTATTATTTGTCTGCACAGGTAATTCATGCAGGTCTGTTATGGCGGAAGGACTGCTTAAGAAGCGTCTGAATGAGCTTGGCAAAACTGATATAGTTGTCAGATCGGCCGGCGTCCGGGCGATCACGGGTTTTCCTCCGACACATGAAACTGTAGAGGTCATGAAAGAGGCGGGCGTGGCTCTGGATGGCTTTCAGTCCACAGCAATAACAAACGAACTTATAATATCTTCTGAGCTTATACTTGTTATGTCAGAGATGCACAGGGAAGAAATGGTTAAACGTTTTCCTGGGGCGGCCGGAAAAACTTTTTTATTAAGAGAATACGGTCGGATAGAAGGAAGCCCTAAGCCGGATTTTTCAGACATTCCGGATCCAATAGGGTCGTCTGTTGACGGTTATAAGGAATGTATGGAGATTATAAAAGAAGATATAGAGAGGGTGGCAAAAATTTTATGATTAAAATTGCTATAGGGAGCGATCACGGCGGTTACGAACTTAAAAACGATATTATAAAATTTCTTAAAGACGAAAAATATGCTGTAGAGGATATGGGGACGCATTCCAAAGATTCCTGTGATTATCCGATCATAGGATTTGATGTGGCAAGATCGGTGGCAGAAGGCAAGGCAGATAAGGGCGTTCTCATATGCAAAACCGGGGTAGGTATGGCTATCATAGCCAATAAGCTTCGCGGAATACGTGCAGCCGCCTGTTATGACAAAGAGATGGCAAAATCTTCGAGAGAGCACAACGACTGCAATATTATTGTGCTTGCCGCAAATTATGCCGATATAAATAAGGCTAAAGAAATGTTAAAGATATGGCTAAAAACCGAACATGCGGGTGAGCGCCATGAAAAACGTGTAAAACAGATAGAGGATATAGAAGCAAAGCTTAAGCTATAAAAGGAGAAGTGACGTGGGTAATTTAAAGAAAAAGGATCCGCAGGTTTTTAAGGCTATACTGGATGAAACGAAGCGCCAGAATGATAACATTGAACTCATAGCCAGTGAGAATTTTGTGTCGGAAGAAGTGCTGGAAGCGCAGGGTTCGGCATTAACAAATAAATATGCAGAAGGATATCCTAAGGCCCGGTGGTATAACGGATGCCATAATGTTGACGTAATAGAAGGGATAGCGATAGAGAGGGCGAAAAAGCTTTTCGGCGCAGAGCATGTTAACGTTCAGCCGCATTCGGGCACTCAGGCTAACATGGCAGTATATTTCGCGGCGGTTAAGCTGGGTGATACGGTCATGGCGATGGATCTGGCATGCGGCGGTCATCTGTCTCATGGAAATCCGCATAATTTCTCCGGTAAGTTTTACAAGATGGTGCCTTATGGCGTTAATCGTAAAACGGAGATGCTTGATTATGACGAGATAGCACGTATTGCGCTGGAAAATAAACCGAAATTGATACTTGCGGGAGCATCTGCTTATCCGAGAGAGATAGATTTTAAAAAATTCAGGGAGATTGCCGATTCGGTCGGAGCGTATCTGTTTGTTGATATAGCGCACATAGCCGGTCTTGTTGCTACAGGCCTTCATCCAAGCCCCGTGCCGTATTCGGAATTTGTAACTACTACGACGCATAAAACCATGCGCGGACCCAGGGGCGGCATGATAATGTGCAGGGAAAAATTTGCCAAAGATATAGATATGGGCATATTCCCCGGACTTCAGGGCGGGCCTCTTGAGCATGTAATAGCTGCAAAGGCGGTATGTTTTAAGGAAGCACTCACAGGTGAATTTAAATCTTACCAGAAGCAGATCCTTAAGAACGCAAAGGCATTTTCGGATGAACTGACGAAGCTTGGATATAGAATAGTTGCCGGCGGTACCGATACGCATTTATTCCTCGTCGATCTTACAAACAAGAATATAACCGGCAAAGAGGCTGCATCTGTCCTTGATAAGGTAGGAATAACGGTAAATAAAAATCTTATACCTTACGATACCAAATCTCCTTTCGTGGCCAGCGGTATACGTATAGGGACGCCTGCAGTAACGACACGGGGTATGAAGGAAGCCGAAATGCGCTGTATTGCCAGATTCATAGACGAAGTCATTTCAGATCCGGCCAGTGATAAAAATCTTCAGGGTGTTAAGGGCGAAGTTAAAAATTTTGTTAAAAAATTCCCACTCTATAAAAACTTAATACGGAGGCTCGAGAAAGAGTGAAAATAAAGCGACCTAGTTGGGACGAATATTTCATGAGCATTGCCGAGCTGATCTCAAAGCGTTCGACATGCCTTCGCAGAAGTGTAGGTGCGGTCTTAGTTAAGGATAAGCGTATACTTGCTACAGGCTACAATGGCGCTCCCAGCAAGGTAGCTCATTGCAGTGTTACCGGATGCATACGCGAGAAGATGAAAGTCCCGTCCGGCCAGAGGCATGAACTCTGTCGTGGTCTGCACGGTGAGCAGAACGCGTTTTTACAGGCAGCGCTTCACGGCACAAGTCTTAAAGGAGCGAGTCTTTATTCAACGACGCAGCCATGCATCATCTGCGCGAAGATGATAATAAACGCCGGCATAGAAGAGGTCGTAATAAAAGGTGACTACCCGGACAAGATGGCTAAAGAGCTGCTGCGCGAAGCGAAGGTAAAAGTAAGAGTGTTGAAGTGAAAAAGATATCAGTCAACATTGTCCGAAGCGCAGTCGTCGCATTGGTTTGTATCTGGTTCAGCGGTTGTGCGAATATTCCGTTAAAAGAAGGCGGTCTCGAGATAAGTAAAGATACAACAGCAGGGATCGACGATATAGGTGTTGGCAGGGTAACGAGGCAGTTCTGATCTATTGCAGAATAGGGGTGCGGCATGAATATCGGTCTGAATAAAATATTTCTTGTAGTGTGCATTGGACTTTTTTTAAATGGCTGTTCTCATGCTCCTGTGGCAGGAGTCGGGTCTGAGACAGGGAAAAATATCGCGGAGGGGGTTTCAGAAATGAGCAATAAAACCGTAGTGTTGGAGACGACTCAGGGGAGTATTGAGATAAAGCTTATGCCGGATGTCGCGCCAAAAGCCTGTGAAAATTTCACCAAGCTGATCGAAAAAGGTTATTACAACGGAACGATATTCCACAGAGTTATAAAAGATTTTATGATACAGGGCGGGGACCCGACGGGCACAGGCCGCGGAGGTGAATCTATCTGGGGCAAACCGTTTGAAGACGAATTCAAAAAGGGAGTTACCTTTAATAAGCAAGGTATCCTGGCTATGGCAAACGCAGGCCCCGGGACTAACGGCAGCCAGTTCTTCATTACTACCATACCGACCGATTGGCTAAATATGCGCCATACGATATTCGGTGAAGTAGTTTCCGGTTATGACGTTGTTGAAAAGATCGAGAACACAAAGACCGGTTATGGTGATAAGCCGGTTACGGATCAGAAGATCATTAAAGCATATCTTAAGTAATATAATTAAATAAGTCATTTTATAGTATTCCGAGGCCTATGGCCGGAAGGAAAATTTTCGAAGGATAGCCAATGCGTTGCCCGTATTGCGGTAGCAGAAAAGACAGTGTAATAGATTCGAGACGATCGAAGAATGGGTCGAGCGTGCGCCGCCGCAGGGCCTGCCTTAAATGTAAGAAACGTTTTACAACATATGAATACGTTGAGCGCATACCGCTGATGGTTGTTAAGAAGGACGGCCGGCGCGAACCCTTCGGCAGAGAGAAATTGATGAACGGTATTCTTGTAGCATGCGAGAAGAGACCGATAAGCGTAAAGCGTATCGAAAAGCTGGTCAATGATATCGAGAGAAAGATAGAAAAAAAAGAGTCTAGCGAAGTAGCGTCTAAAGATATAGGCGAGCTCGTCATGCGCGGACTGCATGAAATAGATGAGATAGCTTATGTAAGGTTTGCCTCAGTATACAGGCAGTTCAGGGACGTCGGCCAATTTATGCGGGAGCTTAAGACATTTCTGAAATAAAATAGCGGAGGCTTGTCATGAAAGAAGCCCTCTATTACGAATCGCTTGATGGTAAAAGAGTCCAGTGTCATCTCTGCCCTTATAATTGCATGATCGCCGAAGGCATGCGCGGCGCATGCTCTGTCAGGATAAATAAAGCCGGCACGTTATATACAGAAGTTTACAATAAGACTACAGGCATCGCCCTGGACCCAATAGAAAAGAAGCCGCTCTACCATTATCACCCCGGAGAATATATCCTCTCTCTCGGCACTAAAGGATGCAATCTGCACTGCCAATTTTGTCAGAACTGGCATATCTCCCAGGAAGTAGGTATTCCCACCCAGGATATAACATCGGCGCAGGTGGTCGAAAAAGCCAAATCATTAAAATCATTCGGCATAGCCTATACTTATAATGAACCTTTCATATGGTATGAATTTGTTTTAGAAACCGCGAAGCTGGCTAAGAAGAACGGGCTTAAAAACGTCCTCGTTACTAATGGGTATGTGAATATCGATCCGCTTGAAGGAATGCTGCCTTATATTGATGCCATGAACATAGACCTGAAGTCATTTGATAACGAATTTTATACAAAGGTATGTAAAGGAAGTCTTAAGCCTGTCCTCGATGTAATAAAGCGTGCCCGCAAGAGCTGTCATATAGAGCTTACAAATCTGATAATACCTACGCTGAATGATTCCGAAGATACGATAAAGAAGATGGTTGACTGGATATATCAGAATCTGGGAAGTGAGGTGCCGTTACATTTTTCGCGGTATTTCCCATGTTACCAGTTATCAATACCGTCGACGCCTATTGAGACGCTGAAAAAGGCCGAAAAGATCGCAAAAACAAAACTCAAATACGTATATCTGGGAAACGTGTAATAAATATTACTGGTAATATTTATCGTAATCCGTTAAATCTATATTCAGATGAGCATTCTTTTCCTGTTCCCTCAGCCACTCCTCCACATAAGAGTTCTTTTTGATTAAAAGAGTATTCTTTGTAAAATCATCTTTCTCTTTTTTGAAAAGCTCTTCATTGAATGGTTCTGTTGATACAACTCTGAATATGAGAACGCCTCTCTTAGTTTCCAAAGGCTTGGAGATCTCATCTTTTTTCATTTCAGCCGCCGCGCTTGCCACCACATCACCATCTCCGACGTTTTCTATATAATCCCCTCTGCCAAATACCTTTGACTCCTGAGATTTTAATCCTATCTTTTTGGCTGCATCCTCAAAGGATGAATTTCCCGTGTTAATTATATCCTGCAGTTTACCGTAAGCCTTATTAGCGGCATCGAGTGCCACAGGTTTTGCTTTTTCTTCCGCAAGCATAGAGTCGATGTCTGATCTTACTTCATCAAAAGAAGATACCTTCGTCACCGCTTCTTTATCTTTGATTTCTTTTTTCTGGATAACAAATTCCTGCTTGTGGGTTTCGTAATAGTTTTTAGCTTCTTCATCGGATATAGATGATTTGTCCGCAAATGACGCAAAACTTATGAATATATACGATATTTTAAATCTTGAATTCAATTTTTCATAACTTCTGAGAACTTCTTCGTCGGTGACCTGGACATCTTTTGATATCTGTTCTGTCAGTTTCTGTATCATCAGGTTTTCACGGACCAGTTCTTCAAAATTTCTCGGATACATACCCAGAGAATTCCTGAGGAAATATTCGTAGGCGCGGTCTTCAAACTTGCCGTCACGAAGGAATAGCGGATGAGTGCCTATGAAATTGACGACTTCCTGGTCTGATACCTTTATTCTGGCCATTCGCGCTTTTTTTACCATGATCAGCCTGTCCCATGCCAGTTTTCCTATGAAAGGTTTATTATTAAGAAGCGCCTCCAGCACTTTTGCATTATTGAAATAGTTCAATATTATCTGGCAGCGTATGCTCATTATGCTTTGAGCGAAATCCTCGAAAGATATCTTCTTGCCTTCTATGAGTCCTGTGTATGTCGGACCCTTCTTATCTGAACGTCCGGAAGATCCGGCGCCCCACATAACGAATGCGGGAAGTATCAATATGAGTATTGCCCAAAGGACTATCTTAGTTACATTTTTGTGTCTGAATACTTTTAGCATGTTTTCACCTCGTGAAATAGATTATATTTTATCGTTAAGCCTAATTCAAGTTAAATTAATTTTGAGGCTCTTGCTTTTGCCTGAGTTGGGAAGTATACTATATTAGAAAATAGCGAGGGATTAATGTCTAAAGATTCTGATCTTATAGGACAGCTTTTGGTGCAGAAGGGCCTTATAACCGTTGAGGCGCTTGAGAGGGCGCTTTTGCAGCAGGAGCACTCACAGGAACGGGTAGGTGATATATTAGTAAGCCTGGGGCTTATAAGTGAAGATGATTTTTACGGAATATTATCAAAACAGTCCGGTGTCGAGTATATCAAACTTAAAAATATAAAAATGGATCCGGCTGTGATAAATGAGATCCCCGCTAAATTTGCATGCCATTATGAATTACTCCCTATAGAAGTAAGCGGTAATACTGTAACAGTTGCCATGTCAAACCCGCTTGACATTCATACCATAGATGATATCAGGCTTCTTCTTAAGAAAGAAATAAAAGCTGTTTTGGCGTCTAAGAGAGAAATACTTGAAGCCATAAAAAAGTATTATGGTGTCGGTGCGGAAACTATAGAGAAAATGGCTCCGGAGACAGGTTCCGAGAGGATCATGAGCATACAGGCTCAGGAAACCCAGGACGTAGGCGATACTGCCGAAGATGCATCGATCATAAAATTTGTCAACCAGGTACTGGTGGAGGCATACAGGGACAGGGCGACCGATATACATATAGAACCGTTTGAGGATGAGCTTTCGGTAAGATACAGGATAGACGGTGTTCTTCACGAGACGAAAGTTCCGCCGTCTATAAAAAAATTCCAATCTGCTATAATTTCACGTATAAAAATAATGGCGAATCTTGATATTGCGGAACGCAGGCTTCCGCAGGACGGCAGGATAAAGATACGTATAGGCGCTGAGGAGGTAGATCTCAGAGTTTCTATGCTTCCCACGCCGTTCGGCGAGTCAGTTGTAATACGAATACTTTCCGGGAATGTCCGTTTCGGATTGGAGAAGCTCGGACTTTTAAAGAAAGACCTGATGATCCTGGAGCGCATGATCAAGATACCTCACGGCATCATATTTGTTACAGGTCCGACGGGAAGCGGTAAGACTACTACGCTTTATGCGTCTCTGAGTAAGATCAATACCAGTGATAAAAAAATAATAACAATAGAAGATCCTATCGAGTATCAGCTTAAAGGTATTACGCAGATACAGGTCCAGCCGAAGATAAATCTCACTTTCGCAAATGCTCTCAGGTCTATGCTGCGCCATGACCCTGATGTAATGATGGTCGGAGAAGTCAGGGATTACGAAACGGCCGAGATAACCATAAGGGTAGCTCTTACGGGGCATCTTGTTTTTTCTACCATACACACCAATGACGCGGCAGGCGGAGTTACCAGGCTGGTAGATATGGGCGTTGAGCCATTTCTTGTAGCATCGGCCGTAGAATGTTTTATAGCTCAGCGGCTTGTGCGTGTCATATGCAAAAAATGTAAACATGAAGCGAAGCCCGACAAAGAGCTTCTTGCTGAGCTTGGCGTGTCCGGCCATAATCTTTCCCAGGTAAAGATATATGAAGGCAAAGGCTGTGACGCATGCAGATTTACCGGATACAAGGGCAGGACCGCTATATATGAATTTCTGGAGATGAGCGAACCTATAAAGGAGCTTGTCCTGAAAAGATCTTCGTCTGATCAGATAAGAAAGAAGGCGGTTGAACTGGGAATGAGAACCCTGCGTCAGGACGGCTGGGAAAAAATAGTAATGGGTATTACAACTCCGAGCGAAGTTATAAGAGTCACTCAACAGGAAGAGCTCGAAGAGATAGAAGAGTAAACGGCCATGGCGCAATTTGCATATGAGGCTAAGAAAAGCCCGCAGGATGTAATAAAGGGTGTTCTTATAGCCGATAACAAAGCGGCAGCTGTCCAGAAAATAGCCCAGATGGGATATTTTCTTATATCTCTGAATGAACAGGGGTCATCGGCTCAGGGAGTTCAGACTGCAGGTCCTGCGGTTTTCGGCAGGGTGGCCTTAAAAGATATCTCAAATTTTACCAGACAGCTTTCGGACCTCCTGGAATCGGGCATCACAATAGTAAAGACCCTCGATATTCTTTATAAGCAAACTCCAAATAAAAAACTTAAAAGCGTGATAATGGATATACGTGATTTTTGCGTCGGCGGCAGTCCTTTATCGGACGCCCTTGCGCGCCATCCGAAAATATTTTCAAATCTTTATGTCAGCATGGTGCGGTCTGGTGAAACCGGCGGTGCGTTAGAGAAAATATTACGCAGGCTGTCGGAGTTCAATGAAAAGCAGCTCGAGATCCAGACTAAGGTAAGAACCGCTATGGCATATCCGATACTCATGTCGGTTGTAGGTCTTGCAACGGTAGCGATCCTCATGACGTTTGTTATACCGAAAATGATGGTGATGTTCAGCGATCTTGGCCAGGCGCTTCCTTTGCCGACGCAGATTCTGCTCACCATAAGTATGATCGTCAGGAATTACTGGTGGGTATTGGCGATAGCGTTATTTTTTGCCGGGACTTTTTTGACCAAAGTATATGCGACACCGGAAGGAAGACTTTCTATAGATGACATGAAACTGAAAGTGCCGATCTTCGGGGATCTGGAGATGAAAGTAGAAATAGCAAGATTTGCGAGGACACTGGCTACATTGCTGGAGAACGGCGTTCCCATCCTCGAAGCGCTCAATGTCACCTCAGAGACTATCGACAATGCTGTAATAAAGAAAGAGGTTGAAGGGGCATATGATGCGGTGCGGGAAGGGTCATCTCTGGCCAACGGATTTTTCGACAGTAAGGTAATACCTTCTTCTGTGGTGAATATGATATCTATCGGGGAAGAAGCGGGCCATCTGGAGCGTTCATTGTTTAAAGTCGCACAGAGTTATGACAGGGAATCGGATGAGGTAATAAAGATAATGATGTCTCTCTTAGAACCTATCCTTATACTTACGCTTGGTATCGTAGTAGGTTTCATAGTCATCTCGATGCTATTGCCGATATTTGAAATAAATTTTATGAT
>JBAYMS010000014.1:0-39881 GCA_041663425.1 Candidatus Omnitrophota bacterium | reverse complement strand
TTTCCCCAGCTTTTTCAGGACTTTATCTTTTATGACTTCCTCTTTAAATCTCTTCTCCGCTTCATCCTGGATCCAGGTCATTTCCGTCTCACCCATATCCATGTCCGGACCGGCTACGTAAAGCCCGCAAAGCATTCCGGAAGCTATAGAAGATCCGACCCACGTCCTGATCATCTTCTCTTTATCTGCTCCGGATTTTGCCAGGAAAACTGTTTTGCCTCCGTCGAAGAATACATCCCAGAGCGGATTTTTATCTCCCATCGCTTCAGCGAGGCGGCCTGATTCAGCGAGAACTTCTCCTGATTTCGACGCAAATTTCGCATATTCATCAAATTGATACCATCTGCAACCGCCTTTAGCCAGCGTAGTCTCAGCTTTGCCAGAGCAACTATTGACGGAAGTGACAACCAACGAGCCGTCATCGTAAACCGTAACAGACACCCTGAACGGTGACTTATTCTTATACGTCTTTGCCATCTTGGATCTCGAAGGATCAAATGTAAGAGTCAAGGGCAAATTATTATTCATGCAATACCTATACGCTTCTACATCTTCCACCAGCGCTTCACGCAGCATTTTTTCACCGTTTTTAGCGCCTTCCGGTAAAAGTTTAACGCATTGCGCGATAGCCTGATCACGCAGGTCCTTCACTCTATCGGAGATCACGGCTTCTTCGGCTTCAAAAGCAACCAGCTGCGCAGGTTTAATAGGATTAGTTATTTTCAGATTAGCTTCCGCGCCCTTAACCCACATCAATTCAACACCAATATTCCCGCGATAAGTTGTGATCAAAGAGCCTTTTTTCACGAGACGCTCGCTGCGAGACACTACAACCGGAACCTTTTTATTATCGGCTTTAAATACAATAGACCCCGTTACGCCATTTTTTATTATCTCCTCAACCATAAAATAATAATTCCCGCCCATAGGCACCATTTCGCCAGGCCTTACCGTTATCTCTGTTATTGGCTGCGGAATCTTACCAGCCGCGTAATCACGCGTTTTAAGATTCGTGTCTAGGTTGGCAATATTAAGTGTGAGCTTGGGGAACTTTGAGCTAACATCTTTAGAGAACTGCAGATACCGCGCATCTACTTCGTTGAGAGGATCATAGCCATCCTCACCTATAGAGTAGCGTTTAAATTCATACGGTAAAAGACCCAGCATAACGCCTATTTCATGCGCTATATACATCCTTATAGTATTTACTGCATGCGGCAGCTCTTCCGATGAAGACTGGCCTTTGAGATTTGTAAGTAAATCAAAGTGCTGCTCACTTACAAATACGTGAACGGCACCATTGCTTGAATGCGCCATATACCTCACATCATATTCTCTGCCATCAGCTCCCACAACTTTAGTTCGTGGCAGATCCAGCATCATTTTCTTTATCTCTGGCGTCGTTTTAACAAGGTAAAATTCTCTCTCTTCAATGGGAGTCAATTTTTTGGGATTGCTGACTTTAATATTCAGGTGCCGCAGCATAGCCATGACGGTCCTATTGTAAAACATCTTATCTTCCGGAGATCTGGCAAGGCCATTTTTGTGTGCATATTCGATTACAGCGTCCTGACCATTTTTATGCTGCGTATACCGCCCAAGCGCTTTCGTATAGCTAGGTATCTTTTCCGGCATCATGTCCGCATCTATGGCCGACTTTTCTTTTTCACTGTAAATTTCGACAGGAAATTTACCCTCTTTATTTTTAGTAAGATAAAAAAGTACGTGATAAGTCCTCACGCCGTACCGATCTTTTATGGTAGGGGTTATGTATAGGCCATGCCTTGTTTCTTTGAAATTATTTAAAAACAACTGGATGTCAGCGGGTTTATAAGGTGTATTTTCAGATATGCGCTCTTCCGTTAATGCTTCCCTGAGCGTTTCAGTATTAAGCGGCCCATGTTTTTCAAGCTTAGTCAATTCCTGTTCAAGCGCCCAGCTTATCCGGAAGGCATCTTTTATCTCAATACCGGCAATATCATCTGATCGGTAAGACGGAGCAAGGCCAAACGCAAGATCTGAAACAATAGTATTTAAAACAAAAGCTGCGAGAATTAATATAACTATTATTCGATTATTTCTTTTCATTTTTCCACGCTCCGTTTTTATAGCTTTGCTGTTTTATTCTTTTAACTTAGTAAATTAGTTTATTTATAAAATAAAGACGCCTGGCGAGTGCCAAGCGTCTTTATAATATTATCTAAGAACAATTAAAACTTACATTACTTTACCATAAAGCGGATTTTTGTCAAGCAATTATAGCTAACTTTTTTATAACTTACTATTGCGGATTTTTGACTTTAAAAAGAATAGTCTTATTTTCCTGACCTTTCAGGAGACGCGTTATATTTTCGCGATGTTTGAATATGCTGATAGAACAAATCACCGCGCTTATAAGAATAAGGTATAGCGGCTGGCCAAATGCTATCGCTATCACAGGGAAAGCCATTAATGCCAGGATCGACGCTAATGAAACATAGTTGGTCGTAAAAAATATAACAAGCCATATCAAAGCTGATGGTAAAAGCACTATAGGGGCCAGCCCTATCGCAACGCCCAACGTAGTTGCAACTCCCTTGCCGCCCTTAAATTTAAGCCACACAGGCCATATGTGGCCGCAAACTGCGACGAGCCCTAAAAAAGAACGATAAAAATCATAGTCAACTTCCGGAAGGTATTTATAGAAAAAATTTGCTATAAAGGTTACGACAAAGACACCTTTTGCCACATCAACTATCAGAGTAACGAGCGCCGGCAATTTACCCACAGATCTCAAAACGTTCGTAGCACCTGCATTACCTGAACCAACCTGCCTTATATCTATGCCCTTCGTCATCCTTGCCAATATGAAACTTGTAGGAAATGATCCGATGAGGTATCCGAGGATCGTCGAAGCTATGAACATCAGAACAGCTGTCATGGTCTATGCCGCCTTTTTTAGCTGAGAGTGGTTTTCTCCAAACAACCTGCTCCCTTTTATCACGTAATCGATTCCGGAAATAATAGTAAACAGCACCGTGAGATTCCATATAAGAAACGAATATTTAAATTGCAGCAGGATACTTAAGATAGTTATCATCTGAAAAAAAGTGGTTATTTTGCCAATCGAGCTCGGGGATATTTTAAGATTATTGGTCACAACGTAAACCATAACCGATCCCAGGACTATTATAACATCCCTGGATATTACAATGATCGGCACGTACGGGGGGAGCTTCAGGTCTGCAGGTATGCTGCCCGCCACAGATAAACATATATAAGCGCTCAGCAGAAGCAGCTTGTCCGCTACAGGATCAAGTATCGTCCCCAGCGCCGTTTTCTGCTTCAGAGCGCGCGCAATAAACCCATCTGCGGCGTCGGAGATTACCGCTATAATAAATATAACCAATGCTATTTCGAGATGAGAATACACAACAGCAGCAACAAAAAACGGTATGAGTATTATCCTGAGAATAGTTATTCTGTTCGCAAGATTCAGACCTTCTTTTTTACCCATTTAGTCACCCCGGATTAATTGATAGTTTTCATCCTGTGGATCGGCCAATAAATAACTATAACTTTACCCAAAAGGTTCTTCTTAGGTACAAATCCCCAGAAGCGCGAATCGCGCGAACTCGCACTATTGTCACCCAGAACAAAATAAGAATCTTTCGGCACATCTATTATCTGGCCTTCCTTACCATAGTCTCCGCCGTTATAATAATATACTGAGCGGATCGACGATGGCTCTTCCACTATTTTTCCGTTCACCAGTATCTTTCCGTCCTTTATCTCCACCTTTTCCCCTCCTACAGCTATCAGCCTTTTTACAAAATCCTTCTTTGGGGCATCAGGGGAAATAAAAACAACTATATCGCCGCGCTTTGGCTGCCGGAGGGCCGGCAGGTTAGCATTTAATAACGGGATCTTAGCACCATATATAAATTTATTCACAAATATCCTGTCGCCCACCTGAAAAGTGGGTATCATCGAACCCGACGGTATTTTAAAAGCCTGGACGACGAAAGTTCGTATGAATAGCGCCAGTATTACCGCTATTATTATTGACTCGGTCCATTCTTTTATCGCCAATTTCGTATGCTCTTTCATGTCTCTCCTGATTTATTGTAGTTTGATCCGGTCAAATCGTCTCCGGGGAGTTACAATTCCACCCCGGCAGCTAGGGATTACCTTACGCCTTCAACGCTGCGAAGAACGCCTCCTGCGGTATCTCTATCTTACCGAATTGCTTCATTCTCTTTTTACCGGCCTTCTGTTTCTCCCAAAGTTTACGTTTTCTGGTTATGTCTCCACCGTAGCACTTGGCCGTAACGTTCTTACCTACGGATTTTATAGTCTCGCGCGCAATGATCTGTCCGCCGATCGCGGCCTGAAGTATTATCTGGAACAGATGCCTTGGTATCGTTTCTTTGAGCTTCTCTATTATAACTTTACCCTTAGCATAAGCCCTGTCTTTAAATATCAGTGTGCTGAACGCATCATAGACCTCACCATTTATAAGTATATCCAGTTTCACAATCGTTGTGGGACGATAGTCCAGCAGCTCGTAATCGAGTGAGCCATAGCCTTTTGTTACGGATTTTATTTTGTCATAAAAATCGACGATTATCTCCGAAAGCGGAATGTCGTAGACTATCTGGGCCCGCGACTCATCAAGGTATTCGGTAGAAACGTAAGAACCGCGCCTGGATTCGGAAAGTTCGAGAATATTTCCTATAGATTCCTTAGGTGTAATTATATAGGCCCTGACATAAGGCTCTTCCACTTCTTCTATCTCCGCTCCATTCGGCAATTTCATCGGGTTGTCTACTTCAACTATGTCGCCTGTTGTCTTCAATATCCTGTAAACAACGCTCGGCGTCGTTACAACAAGGTTTAAATCAAATTCACGTTCAAGCCTCTCCTCGACGATCTCCATGTGCAGAAGGCCTAAGAACCCGCACCGGAAACCCATACCCAAAGAAGCTGACTTCTCCGGCTCAAATATGAATGATGCATCAGACAGCTTCAGCTTCTCTACAGCCTCTTTAAGGGCAAGGAAATCGGCGGAGCTGGCCGGATATATACCGCTGAATACCATCGGCTGAACTTTCTTGTAGCCGGGTAAAGCCATCATCGTAGGATTATCAGCGTCGGTAACCGTGTCTCCGACCGATACGTCTTTTGCATCTCTGATGTTGCATGTAATATAACCTACTTCGCCGCACGAAAGCTCATTTATAGGCTGCGGCCTGGGATTAAAAATGCCGACCTCGAGAACATCATGAGTAGTCCCCTTGGCCATCATCATAACCTTCATGCCTTTTCGTATGACTCCGTTCATAAGCCTCACCATAACGATGACGCCTTTATATGTGTCAAATTTAGAATCGAAGACCAATGCCTGAAGCGGATTTGTAGGTTCACCATTAGGAGCAGGTATCCTTTTAACTACAGCTTCAAGAATATCTTCTGTTCCTATCCCTTGCTTCGCACTTGCCAGGATTATATCTTCACTGTCAAGCGCAAGGATGTCCGAGATCTCATGCTTAACTTTATCGATCTGAGCGCTGGGAAGGTCTATTTTATTTATGACGGGGATTATGAGCAGGTTATGCTCCATCGCCAGATAAAGATTTGCAACGGTTTGCGCTTCAACACCCTGAGCGGCGTCAACGACCAGAAGCGCTCCTTCGCATGCACCTATTGACTTAGAAACTTCGTAGGTAAAATCGACATGGCCCGGAGTGTCGATCAGGTTCAGCTCGTAGGTAATACCGTCTTTTGCCTTATAACTTATCCTGACCGCGCTCGCTTTTATGGTAATACCACGTTCACGCTCGAGATCCATATCGTCGAGGAGCTGATCATGGAATTCCCTATCGCTTATAGCACCGGTAAACTGAAGTATCCGGTCTGCGAGAGTAGACTTCCCATGGTCTATATGTGCTATGATCGAAAAATTACGTATCTGACTTCTATCCATGCGTCTTTAATTAGAGGCTGTATGCCAATTCCTTCCCGTATGCCAGTATATCGAGCGCCTTCTTTTCGGTCGCCGCTTCCGCATAGACCCTGAGGATGGGCTCTGTTCCCGACAGCCTCAGCATGAGCCATGAAGAATCTTCGCAGATAAATTTGTAACCGTCTTTCATATTAAGCGCCACAACTTTTTTGCCAAGCACTTCTTTGATCGGGCCAGTCTTCAGGTATTCCATAAGTTTTGCCTTCTTGTCATCTGGATACTTAAGATCAAGGCGCTTGTATTCATACGTACCGTATTCCTTGTCGATAGACTTTAATATATCGAGGATCTTCTTTTTTCTCATTGCCATCATCTCTACTATCAGAAGGCCGGACAATATGCCGTCTCTTTCGGGTATCGAATTTTTAAATGCAACACCACCCGTCTCTTCTCCGCCCACCAGGATATCCTCTTTGAGCATAAGCTCACAGATATATTTAAAACCAACCGGCGTCTCGTGCATCTTAAGGCCGTATTTCTTGCATATCTTATCAATAAGAAAAGTGCCGCAAAGAGTCTGAATAACTTCGCCTTTCATCTTTTTGTCTTCAAAAAGATGCAGTAGAAGCAGCGTCATTACCTTGTGGCCGGTCAGGATCTTGCCGTTAGGAAGCGCTATACCGAGCCTGTCAGCGTCCCCATCCGTTGCGATACCCAGGTCATATTTGCCGGCTTTGGTTTTATCGGCAAGCTCTTGCAGGTTAGGTAATATAGGCTCGGGATTTATACCGCCAAATCCGGGGTTGTATTCATTGTGTATCATATCCACTTTACATTTGCCGCCCTTTAAAAAGTCTGCGATGTAGCCATTACCAGTCCCATACATTGTGTCAACAAGCAGTTTTAGGCGCGTCTTTTTTATCAATCCCACATTGACATATTTCTTAATAAATCCGAGGTGTTTAGGAATAATATTTTCTACTGTTATCATCCCGGATGCCTTTAATTCGCTAATAGGAGCAGATACTATTTCGCTTTTACCAAGATATTCTTCAAACTTTTTAGTTATCGAAAGATCTGCTGAACCGCCGTAATAAGCTTTATACTTTATGCCATTATACCTGGCCGGATTATGGCTTGCGGTAACCATAACACCGCCCATCAAACCCCTATCTTTTATGGCAAAACTTACGGATGGAGTGGGTGTGGCTTTTTCTGCCAGTATCGTCTTTATACCGTTTGCCGCAATCACACAAGCTATCAGCTCAGCATATTTTTCCGATAAAAACCTCGTATCGTAACCGATAACGATCCGCTTATCGCGAACTTTTGACGCAGGGCCCTGATCGGTCTTTATATAGTCTGCCATAGCCTGCGCAAGCATTCTGACGTTATCAAATGTAAAGTCTTCGCTTATAACCGCCCTCCAGCCATCTGTACCAAACTTAACTCCACCCATCTGCTTACCCCCTATGAATTTATCCTCTTAAGTTTTTTATAGCCTCAGCATAATTTTTCGTACCAAAAACTGCCGTACCTGCCACTATTACATTTGCGCCTGCGGCCCTTACCTCTGCTGCTGTTGATACATTTATTCCGCCATCGACCTGTATGTGCTTGTTAAAAATCCTGCGCAAACTTTCTACTTTCGGAAGGCATTCTAATATAAATTGCTGTCCGGCAAATCCCGGTTCAACGGTCATTATAAGAACCATGTCGACCATCGACAAAAAAGGTTCGATTGCCGACAGCGGCGTCTTAGGCCTTATCGAAACGCCGGCTTTCTTTTTGAAATATTTTATAAGCTTTATGACTTCCCTGGGATCGTCCTCGGCTTCTATGTGAAAAGTTATGATATCGGCTCCCGCCTTCGCAAAGCTCTCAATATATTTTTCCGGATTCTCTATCATCAGATGGACGTCAAGCGGCAGCTTCGTAGCGGGCTTAATCGATTTGACGACCACAGGGCCTATCGTAAGATTCGGAACAAAATGGCCGTCCATGACATCAACGTGTATCCAGTCCGCTCCGCTTTTCTCGGCATCTTTTATCTCCTGGCCGAGCTTCGAAAAATCGGCTGATAGTATGCTTGGAGCTATCAAAATTTTATTCATAGATCAACCTTTCTGTGAGACGATGGCATAAACCCTGCCTATATCCTCTATAGTCACAATACCGACCACTTCGTCATCTTTCATGACCGGAAGTGCGCGCATCTCTCTCTCATTCATGATATTCTGTATCTTTATCAGCGAGTCCGTATCCTTAGCCCTGGGAAATGCCCTGCGCATAATTTCCCCTACCGGCTTCGCCGTTCCATACTGATGCACCGCTTGCATGATATCATGGCGCGTAATAAATCCGACAAGTGTTTTACCGTCGATAACTGGAAAATCTTCCTGATGCGAATGGAAAACAACCTCGAGGACTTTCGCCAAATCCGTGCCGCTGGTCAATGAAACGAAATCGCGAGGCAGTATATCGCGAACTCGGAATTTTTTCAAGGTTTCTTTTATATCAACCTGTGCCTCCTCACCGGATGCAGAGGTGTATATAAAAACCGCTATTATCACTAGTATTATATTAAATCTCACTATCCCAAAATAAAGAAATATAAGCGCAAATACATGTCCGAAGATGACAGCTACCTTAGTCGCCTGCTGATAGCTTATCCTGGTAGCCAGTAATGCCCTGAGCACCCTGCCGCCATCCATAGGAAATGCGGGTATAAGGTTAAATCCTGCCAGCATCAGATTTATCCAATACAGATACGCTATGGTAAGCGGCCATGTCTGGGTTGAAAGCGGATGGAACAGGACTTCCGCCCCTAACAGATGCTTCAGCGGGAAGAAAAATACGGCTATCACAGCTACGTTGGACAGGGGTCCTGCTATTGATATCAGGAATTCCTGAATGGGCTTTTCCGGTATCTTTGTCATGGATGCAATGCCGCCTATAGGAAGCAATGTTATCTCACGAACAGTCACACCGAAACGCTTTGCCACAAGAGCATGACACAATTCATGCATAGTGACAAACGCAAAAACCCCCAGCACTAAAAACACCCACTTCACCCCGCCCGGTATCACCAGTAAAATAAGCAGAAAAAATGTTATGTGTATATTTATTGCGATACCGAATATTTTGAATAGTTTTATTGATCCCTTCATCAGACCTTCAGCACCTTCCTGATCTCCTTGTCATCCTTAACGGGGCCTATGATAGCCAGATTCATCGCATCGTCTTTGAGCATATCAGCGGACATGTGCATAATATCCTCAGGGCCTACTGCATCTATTTTTGCAAGTATACTCTTAACGCTGAAATCTTTTTCATTCGATATGACTTTTTCACCCATCCAGAGCATATGGCTCATCGTATCCTCAAGCGCAAATAAAAGCTGTCCTTTGTAATACTCTTTAGCCCGCCTCAATTCTTCCAACCCCACAGGCTCTTTCTTCATCCTATTAAGTTCGCGCAGCACTATCTCGAGCGCCTTAGCTAATTTCTTATTGTCGACCCCCGCGCTGACAACGAAAGCCCCGCAGTCATCGTAGCGTCTTATGCTGGAAGTTATTTCATAACAAAGCGCCATTTCGTCCCGGACTATATGAAATAACCGCGACGACATATTGGCGCCTAAGATTATATTTATAAGGCTCAGCACATGTTTATCCGGATGGAATCTGTCGACCGTGTGAAAACCCAACGCAACGTGGGTCTGCTCGGTATCTTTAGTTGTCAGACGCAGTTCGGGCTTCTTCTGCTCCAGAAGGACTTTCTGAAATTCCGAAACCGGCCCGGCTGAGACATCCTTGAAATATTTCCGTGAGAGCTTCACCATCTCTTTGTCATCGACTTTACCCGACGAAGCAACGATTATGTTTTTGGGATTATAGTATGCCTCTTTATATTTCGCCAGATCGCTTCTCGTTATAGATCTAACCGACTCGACAGTGCCTGCCAGCGGAAGCCCGAGCGGCTGACCGGGCCACATCATCTCAGCCAATATTTCGTGGACGTAATGCGAAGGCATATCTTTATACATATTGATCTCTTCAACTATCACATCCTTCTCTTTGATGATCTCGTCTTCATCCAGTTTAGGATGAAGCACCATATCGCTTAATATGTCTAGCCCCAGCTCCGCATCCTTCGAAAGAACTTTAACAAGATAACAGGTATGCTCTTCCGAGGTAAAACCATTAAAACTGCCGCCGCGGCCCTCTATCTCCTGTTTTATCGTCATCATATCGCGGTTCGCAGTGCCTTTAAACAGAAGATGTTCCAGCAGATGGCTTATGCCGTTATTTTTCGCCTCTTCAAATCTTCCACCAGCCCGGATCCATATACCTATTGAAACCGACTCCATATGATCCATAGGAAGAGTAACTACTTTTAAACCGTTTTCGATAGTTTCAATTTTATACATTTACTCCTAGCCTCTCTTTCGCGAATCTAAATAATTCTGCAATATTATCTGGGCGGCAATCTTATCTATCGCCAGCCTTCTCTTCCCACGACTGATATCAGCCTCTAATAACGCTTTCTCGGCCTGAACTGTGGTAAGGCGCTCATCCCAAGTTTTTACAGTTATGGCCGTAACCTTCGCCAGCTTATCGGCAAACTCCAGAACCTCTTTCGTCTTAGCACTATGCGTCCCGTTCATGCTGATAGGAAGCCCGACAACGATCTCGTTAACACCGTTATCTTCCGCCACCTTCTTTATCTTGGACATATCAGCATCGGGAGCGGTGCGATATATCGTATCGGCGCCCTGAGCAGTCAAAAAAAGCTCATCACTCATCGCCACACCTATCCTTTTCGTTCCAACATCCAGCGCCATTATCCTCATTTAATACGCACCACCTTCCCGCCCTTCATGTTAAATTTCCTGCCTTCACGCATCAGTATTTTTATCAGGCTCTCAAAACCGCCCAGATCGTGCCATTCATAACGTGCTTCTACACAATAAATGCTTCGGGCTTTTTCTATTACCGCATAATCGATAGATATATCGGGTGAAGCCCTGTATCCTTTTTCCATTTTACCTGAACCGACAATCGCATTATATATGCGGGGCTCCAATTTCTTAACTAAATCCAGCATTGTTTGCGCCTTAAAAATAAACGCGCCGGTATTCCACAGATATTGTCCGCTCTTTATATACTTCTCAGCCTTCGGCTTGTCAGGTTTTTCAACAAATTTCCCAACTTTTTTTATACCAACGCCCCCGCCCACGGTCTTTCCGCCAATTTTTATATATCCGAAATGGACTGACGGATATCTCGGCTTTACGCCCAGGACCACTATGGCACCGGGATTTGTTTTAACAAACTTCATGCCGCGTTGGACAGAATCAACAAATTTTTTCTTTTCGGTAATATATTGATCTGTCGGCAGAACAGCCATTGCCGCACCAGGCGCAATCTTTTCTACAGTAGCCGCAGCCAATGTTATAGCAGGCGCGGTATTGCGTGAAACAGGTTCAAGCAGAAGATTTTTTTCAGCAATCTTCGGGAAATCTTTCATCACCAGCTTCTTATGGGCTTTGTTCGCAACGACAATTATGCTGCTGTCGCCGGCAAAACAACGCACCCTGTCGAGCGTCCTGCGAAACATCGTTTTCCGGTCTTTGGTTATGGATAAAAATGCCTTCGGAAGAGCAGCCGTCGATAATGGCCTTAAGCGCTTCCCTTTCCCGCCGACCAGGACTACGGCATAAACTTTACTATTTCCCATGTATGGACCGCGCCAGCCCCTTTACCAGTTTCACGGTATTCTTCACCGTCCCGCCGCGTTCTGCACCCACCAGCCTGACTATAGCGCTTCCCACTATAACACCGTCTGCAACCTTTGCGATGGAGCGCGCCTGCTTTGCGTCCGATATCCCAAACCCTACAGCAACGGGCTTGTCGGTCATCGATTTGATCATTTTGACATTAGCCGCAACCTCAGGCGGAAGCTTTTTCCTTGCGCCTGTAACACCGGCAAGCGAAACATAATATATAAATCCTTTCGACTTTGCCGCAATCGCTTTTATTCTCGATCTGGGAGACGTCGGCGCTATAAGGAATATAGTGGCGACTCCGTTCTTTTTACCCAATGCGATCGCATCACCAGCTTCTTCTATAGACAGATCCGGGATTATGACACCGTCTACACCCGTATCGCGGCAGGTGTTAAAAAACTTATTCAGTCCGAACTGGAATACCGGATTGTAGTAAGTCATGAACACCAAAGGTATTTCCGTATTTCGCCTAAGCGTCTGCACCATAGCAAATATCTTCTTAAGGCTCGCTCCATGCATGAGCGCTCTCTGTGACGCCGCCTGTATCGTAGGCCCGTCGGCAACCGGATCGGAAAAAGGAATACCAAGTTCAATCATGTCAACTCCAGCACCCTCCAGCGCCAGGACCACCTTCCTAGTCATCGCAAGGTCAGGGTCACCGGCCGTTACATAAGCGATAAAAGCTTTTTTGCCTGCCATCTTCAGTTCTTTAAATCTTTTGTCGATCCTGTTCATTTTGCCTCATTTAGTATTATTGGGTAATTTATAAGAAGTTCTCCGTCGAGCAATACCTCAACCCAGTATTTCCCGGGATTCGGGAACACCAGATTATTAAATCTGGATATAAGCGTATGGTGCCTGTCGATATCTGCCAATTCAAAGGCCTGTTCATCTGTCTGGAATATAAGCGAATTATTCTTAGGGTTTACTATGCGTATCTTCTGCGCAAACGATCCCTGCCCCTTACACCATCTGTTCACGACAAATAAAATGGCATGTGTAGCGGGAAATTTTTTCGCATTTATAGCTTCGAAAAGCCCTATAAGTATAAATTTACCGTTATCTTCGCGTCTTACGTCATCGCAAAGAACCGAAAACTGCAGATTGGGTTTTATCTTCATACTAGAGCGCTCCCCTGACAATATCTATGTCCTTATCGCCGCGTCCGGAAATACAGACGATCATGGTTTTGCTTTTCGGTAATTTTTTCGCTATCCTCGTTGCGTAATACAACGCATGCGATGATTCAAGTGCCGGTATAATACCTTCTATCTCCGTCAACAAACTGAATCCCTCCAGAGCCTCTTTGTCGGTAACTGCAACATATTTTGCCCGGCCGGATTCCTTTAGATATGAATGCTCAGGACCCACCCCAGGATAATCAAGCCCAGCGGATATAGAGTGCGCTATCTTTATCTGCCCATCCTTGTCCTGCAGCAGGTAACTTTTTGCGCCATGGAGAACACCTACAGACCCTTTACATAAAGTCGCCGCATGCTTTTCGGTATTCACTCCAAGCCCCGCCGCCTCAACTCCGACCATCTTAACTTTATCATTTACAAAAGCATGGAACAGGCCCATAGCGTTAGAACCGCCGCCCACGCAAGCTACCAGATAATCGGGCAGCCTCTTCTCGCACGCAAGCACCTGGCGCCTGGCCTCTTTTCCTATTATTGACTGAAAATCCCTGACTATCATAGGATAGGGATGCGGCCCTGCCACAGTGCCGATAACATAATATGTATTGCGGACGCTTGCAACCCAGTCACGTATAGTTTCGTTCATCGCATCTTTCAATGTCTTTGAACCGCTCGAAACGGGTGTAACTTTAGCGCCGAGAAGTTTCATCTTAAATACATTCACCGACTGGCGCCTTATATCTTCTTCACCCATGAATATCTCGCACTCAAGACCGAAGAGAGCGGCAATAGTGGCGGTTGATACCCCGTGCTGCCCCGCACCCGTCTCAGCTATCACGCGCTTCTTGCCCATACGCCTGGCGAGAAGCACCTGTCCGAGCGTATTATTGATCTTATGCGCACCCGTGTGCAGAAGATCTTCTCTTTTCAGATATATCCTGGCACCACCCATCTTTTCGGTAAGTCTTTTTGCGAAATACAGCGGGGTCGGCCTTCCGGCATATTCTTTTAAATAATAATCATATTCTTTTTTAAACTTCTTATCGGCTTTGGCCTTCTTATACTCAGAGGAAAGCGCATACAGTTCCGACATGAGCGTCTCCGGCATAAACATGCCGCCAAAACCGTCAAAATATCCTTTTTTATCCGGTAACATTATTCAACCTTTCTTACGTTCTCAACAAACTTTTTCAGTTTCTTAGCGTCCTTTTTACCGGGCGCAGATTCGACACCGCTCGACACATCCACCGCAAACGGTGCGACTTCCTTTATAGCATACCTGACATTATCAGGATCGAGCCCGCCCGACAATATCACGGGTTTCAATAATTCGAAATCTTTAAGCATGGTCCAGTCAAACCTTTTACCGGTTCCGCCTATGCAGTCGCTCTGATAAGTATCAAAGAGGTAATAGTCGACATCGTAATCATTCACTTTTTTAAGGTCTGCTTTCGTTTTAAGCCTGAATGCTTTTATAACTTTATATTTCGGCTTAAAATAACTGCAGTACTCCGGGGTTTCATCTCCATGAAACTGCAGCGTATCCAGGAGCGTATCCTCCGCTATCCTGATAACATTCTCCCTGCTCTCGTTAACGAACACACCCACCTTTGCGACTTTAGCGGGAAGCTCATTTATGATATCCTCTACCTCGGGTGAACCTACATAACGCGTCGACTTATTGTAAAATACAAAACCAAGCATGTCGACGCCAAGCTCTGCGGCAGCCAACGCATCGACCTTATTCGTAATCCCGCATATCTTTATTTTTGTCATCAGAACCTCATCATCTCGCGCATCTTCGCGGCTATGTCGCTGGATTCCATAAAAGCCTCGCCTATAAGGACGGCATTCACGCCCAGCGACTTTAAGAACATTACGTCTTCGTATGTCCGTATCCCGCTCTCGGATACCCTTATTTTATTTTGAGGTATGAGCCTTATTAATTTTTGCGTAACAGCCAGATCGACCCTGAAGGTATGAAGGTCCCGGTTATTTATACCTATGATATTTCCGCCTGAGGCAAGCGCCTTCTCCACATCTTCCTCGTTATGTGTTTCCAGAAGCACGTCCAGCCCGAGCGATGAGGCGGTATTGTAAAGCCCCGTCATCTCGTTTGAAGACAACAGCTCCGCTATAAGAAGTATCGCATCCGCTCCAGCCAGCACCGATTCATATACCTGGTACTCATCTATGATAAAATCTTTTCTCAGTATGGGCAGAGAAACATTTTCTTTAACCTTTTTTATATACTCAAGCCTGCCCTCAAAGAACCTCTCGTCCGTAAGTACAGATATTGCGCTCGCGCCGTTCGCCTGATATGTCACACCTATCTTTATCGGGTTGAAATCGCCTCTCAGTATGCCTTTGGACGGAGACGCCTTCTTTATCTCGGCTATAAGATTTATATGGTGAGGGCGCGAAATATTCTTTTTAAAAGAACTCTTAACGCAGATATTTCTGGTTTCTTTTATAAGATCCTCTATAGGCTTAATGCGCTTAGCCTCTTCGATCTCACGCCGTTTTTCTTCTACTATCCGCGATATCATCATTTATTAGTTATCTCGATCAATCTGAGCAATTTGTCCATCGCAAGGCCGGCATCTATAGACGCGGCGGCCATTTTCACTCCCGATTTAAAATCTTTCGCCTGATGGCCGCTCACAAGCGCGGCGCTGGCATTCATCAAAACAACATCGCGCCGCGGGCCCTTTTCTCCTTTAAGTATGGATATGATTATACGGGCATTCTCCTCGGCACTGCCGCCCCCTATATCTTCAAGCCTGGCTTTTTTCAGTCCGAACTTTTCAGGAGCAATATAATAAGTACTTATTTTTCCTGCCTTAAGCTCACTGACGCGCGTTTTACCAGTAATAGTTATCTCGTCGAGGGTATCCATCCCGCAGACTACAAACGCCCGCCTCGTTCCAAGCCGCTTCAGGACATTGGCCATGATTTCAGTAAGCTTAGCATCGTAGACACCGAGAACCTGGCTCGTTGCATTTGCAGGATTTGAAAGCGGACCTAAAATATTAAATATAGTCCTTATACCTATCTCTCTTCTGGGCTCAATAGCAAACTTCATCGCGTTATGAAATAACGGGGCATATAAAAATCCTATCCCTATCTCACGCATGCATCGCTGGACCACATCAGGCCCGACATCGACCTTTACGCCAAGCGCCTCCAGCACGTCAGCCGAACCGCAGGCACTGGTAGCAGCCCTGTTGCCGTGTTTAGCAACTTTAAGCCCGCAGCCCGCAACTACGAAAGCCACCGTCGTCGATATATTAAATGTATTTGTCCCGCTTCCACCCGTCCCACAGGTGTCTACTATAGTCTCCTGATCGATATTTATGTCATCCCTGTCTATGCCGACCGAGCCCTTTGCGCCGCTTATATGGATAGACTTTTCACGCATAACTTTTGCCGCACCCGTTATCTCGTCAACCGTCTCACCCTTCATCCTGAGAGCCGTCACGAAAGCGCCTATCTGCGCAGGAGTTGCCCCGCCGGACATTATCTCACCGAACACTTCGCGCATTTCGCTCTCCGATAAGTCTATGCGCCTGACAACCTTATCTATCGCTTCCTTTATCATCTAGAGCTCCAGAAAATTCTTTAGCAGCTTCTTACCTTCTACAGTCAATATCGACTCGGGATGGAACTGGACACCGTAAATAGGATACTCCTTGTGCTCCAGCCCCATGATCTCTTTTGCCTCTGTCTCGGCCGTTATCTTTAAACATTTGGGGAAACTTTTACGCTCAACCAATAACGAGTGGTATCTCGTAGCATCGAATGGACTTTTAATCCCTTTAAATATACCTTTGCCGTTATGATATATCTTTGAGGTCTTTCCATGCATAAGATTTTTTGCACCGACGATACGTCCGCCAAACACCTCGCCTATTGCCTGATGCCCGAGACACACACCGAGTATCGGCGTCGTCTTACTAAACTGCCTTATGACCTCTTCGGAAATACCTGCATTTCTAGGTTCGCCAGGGCCGGGCGATATAAGTATCCTCCCGGGTTTCATTTTTTTTATCTGAGATATCGTTATTTTGTCATTCCTGAAAACTTTCAGATCCGCGCCCAACTCGCCCAGATACTGCACAAGGTTATACGTGAATGAGTCGTAATTATCAATAACCAGGATCATTCTATCCCCCGCTCTGCCATTTCTATAGCCTTAACCAGCGCCTTAGCTTTATTCATAGTTTCTTCATATTCAAGAGCCGGAACAGAATCTGCTACAAGTCCGCCTCCGGCCTGTATGTATGCCGTCTTGTCCTTTATCAGAACCGTTCGTATGGTTATGCAGCAATCCATATTGCCCGAGAAGCTGAAATAGCCGACGCTTCCGGCATAAGTCTTGCGCTTTCTGTTTTCCAGCTCGTCGATTATCTCCATAGCGCGGACTTTCGGAGCACCGCTCACAGTGCCCGCAGGAAAAGTCGCCCGCACAACATCAAAAATATCCTTACCTCTGCTCAGCTTCCCGGAAACATCACTTACTATATGCATAACGTGAGAATACTTCTCAATAGTCATAAGCTCCGTAACTTTTACAGTTTTAAAATCGCAGACGCGCCCAACATCATTGCGTCCGAGATCGACCAGCATTATATGTTCGGCGCGTTCTTTCGGATCGGCAAGCAGGTTCTTTATCAGTTTCTCGTCTTCTTCGTCCGATTTGCCGCGGCGCCTCGTTCCCGCGATAGGCCTTAACTCAACTTTGCCATCCTCGCACCGGACCATAACTTCCGGCGATGAACCAACCAGCGAAAAATCACCCAGCTTCAGATAGTACATGTAAGGCGACGGATTTATCGAGCGCAGCGCCCTGTATATCTGAAACGGATGGCTCCTAACAGGCGTCTGGAGCCTCTGTGACGGCACAACCTGGATAATGTCACCGGCCCTTATATACTTTTTTGCTTTATTTACTGCGGCCTCATATTCCTTCTTCGTAAAATTCGATTTAAATTTCAATTTACCGGTTCTGCCGCCGGAAAGCCTGTATTCTTTTTTTGACGACGCTGACTTCAGGTCCTTAACGATCCTGTCAATTTTCCTGACAGCTTCGTCATATGCCTTGGAAGGGCTGCCTTTGATGTGCGCGTTCGACACAACCTTTATCTTGTGGTCAACATGATCAAATATAAGAATGGTGTCGGTCATCATAAATACAGAGTCAGGTATATTCAGGTCGTCAGGATTCTTATCCGGCAGATCCTCCATGAACCTGACCATGTCATATCCCATAAATCCCACAAACCCGCCGTAAAATCGCGGCAAGCCCGGCGTATTCACGACCTTATATTGGTTCAGAAGTTTCCTAAGCTCATCTATTGGATCCTTGACAATACAGCTGCTGGCTTTCCCGCCTTCCTGAATAGTAACCTTATTGCCGCGGCTGGAAAATATGAGCGCAGGTTCAGAGCCAAGAAAAGAATACCGCGCTATCCTCTCTCCGCCTTCGACCGACTCAAGTAAAAACGAATATTGACCATGGTCAATTTTTGTATAACAGGATAGCGGCGTCTCAAAGTCGGCCATAATCTCCGCGTATACGGGCACCAGATTACCTTTTTTCGCCAGCGCTATAAATTCTTTTTTATTAGGATGATACATTGTTAATCGCTCTACTTTTTATATACTTCGTCCGGATCAAATAAACGCTCGCCCACAACTTCGAACGTCCCGTCTTTTTTAAGCCTTCTGAAATAACAGGTAAAATATCCGGTGTGACACGCCGCGCGCTCCTGGTCCACTATGAACAGGATGGAGTTACCCTCACAGTCTATGCTTACGCTCTTCACTTTCTGTATGCACCCGCTCGTCTCGCCCTTCAGCATAAGCCGCCCCTTAGAGCGCCTGAACACATAAACCTTACCCTCTTCAAGGGTCTTGAGGAGCGCGTCCTGATTCATGTAGCACAAAGTGAGCACTTCTTTGGTTTTTTCATCCTGAATTATCGTCGGTATCAAACCTTTTTCGTTAAACTTTAACGCACTTAAAAACTTTTCCATTATCTTTCTCTCCTATTATTCTAAAATATTAAATCCTGACCGCCACTTTCCGTTTCGCCAGATAATCCTTTACCTGACGGACAGAATATTCCCGGAAGTGAAATATCGACGCAGCTAAAACAGCGTCAGCCTTCCCGTCCGTCAACGCCTCGTAAAGATGTTCGACATTGCCGGCACCGCCCGAAGCTATCACCGGAATACTTACCTCTGCGCTGATGCGGCTGGTCAGAGGTATATCATATCCTTCCTTCGTTCCGTCGTAATCCATGCTCGTAAGAAGGATCTCTCCCGCTCCCAGACGTTCCATCTTTTTCGCCCACTCGACCGCATCGATCCCGGTAGGCGTCCTGCCTCCGTTAATAAAAACTTCCCATTCGGCTTTAGAACGCGTCTTGGTTTTACATCTGGCGTCTATCGCAACCACGATGCACTGACTTCCAAATCTCGACGATGCTTTCTTTATGAAATCCGGGTCTTTCACAGCCGACGTATTTATAGAAACTTTATCGCATCCGGCATTGAGAAGATCTCTTATATCCTCTATTGTCCCGATACCACCGCCCACAGTGAACGGCAGAAATACGCTCTCTGCCACTTTTCTGGCAAGATCGAGCGTGGTCTTGCGCCTCTCATGGCTGGCAGTTATATCGAGAAAAACCAGCTCGTCAGCACCCTCTTTGTCATAATACTTCGCGTTCTCTACGGCATCGCCGGCGTCACGCAGATTTATAAAATTTATACCCTTTACGACCCTACCGTCCTTTATGTCAAGACATGGGATTATTCTTTTTGTGAGCATATATCAATAGCTTCCTTCAGGTCTATCCTGCCTTCATACAGCGCTTTGCCGATTATCATTCCGCTCAGGCCGTCCCTGGCCAGCAATTTCAGCTTCTTCACATCCTCGATCGTGGTCACTCCACCGGCTGCCACTATATCAGCATCGGAAATCGCAAGAAGCTCTCTTAAGCTCCTGATGTTCGGCCCCTCGAGCATTCCATCCCGTGAAATATCGGTATAATTGATCGTCTTTATTCCAAACATCCCGGCTTCCCGGACAAGATCCGACGCTTTAATATCCGTCTTCTCGACCCAGCCTTTAGTATGGACAAATCCGTCTTTTGCGTCTATGCTTATAACAACCATTTCGCGAAAATCGCTCTTGGAAATGTCTGTTAAAAATTTCTTATCAAGAGCCTTAGTCCCGATACAGACCTTTTGAATTCCTGCGTCCAGGACCCTCTTTATAGTTTCGATATCTCTTATACCGCCGCCCAGTTCTATCCTGGGTTTAACGGCGCTGACGATCTCGCTGACTATCTTCAGGTTTTTAAGCTCACCTTCGAGCGCGCCGTCCAGATCTACAATGTGTATCAGATCCACATCAAAGCCCGCCCACTTTTCTGCCATTTCCACGGGCGAGTCGGAGTAGATCGTCTCTTTATCGGCCAACCCCTGGGTGAGCCTGACCACTTTTCCGCCTTTAATATCGACCGCCGGTATAATCCTCATCATATCCCCACAAAATTTTTCAATATTTTAAGCCCGATCTCCTGGCTTTTTTCCGGATGAAATTGAAATCCGTAAACATTATCTTTACAGATGCCCGAAACGAAATCAAACCCATAATCTGTCGTAGTCAATGTCACACTCTTATCTTTAGGTTCAACGTAATACGAGTGGACAAAATACATATAGGAACCGTCCGGCACACCTTTTAATATTCCCGCCCCCAGATTGCTTTTTTTTGAAGTTATATTATTCCAGCCCATATGGGGCACTTTGAGAACATTTCCTTTAAATTTGAATCTCTTCGATTCGCCCTCTAAAACGCATAATCCTTTAACGCCCGGATCTTCCTCGCTATCCTCAAATAAAAGCTGAAGCCCCAGACAAAGTCCGAGGAACGGCTTGCCTTCGCCTATAGCGTCTTTAATGGGCTCGACGAGCTTTAATCGCTTAAGTTCTTCCATGGCCTCGCCGAATGCGCCGACACCCGGAAAAACGATCTTATCGCACTTACTGATATCTTTCGGGTCTGACGTCACTTTCGTCTTTCCGCCAACGACCTCAAGCGCTTTCTGGACGCTGCGCAAATTTCCCATTCCGTAATCTATCACTGCTATCATAAAAAACCCTTACTTAATCTATTGTCCCTTTTGTAGATGGCACACCTTTTCGGCGGACGTCTATCTGAGTAGCTTCATCAAGTGCGATACCCAGAGCTTTAAACGAAGCTTCAAGCACATGGTGTGTATCCTCTCCGGAATATATCTCTATGTGTAAATTTATGTTTGCACTCTTGGCAAATGTATCGAGAAAATCTTTTCCCTCTTCTATGTTATATCCTTCGGACGGAAACGTATTCCCATACGGCGGCATCTTCCATAGGAAAGCATATCTTCCGCCTATATCTATCATCACTTTCGCCGCAGCAAGATCCATCGGCACTTCTTTAGAGCCATAACGTTTAATACCTTTGCAATCACCAAGAGCCTCTTTAAAAGCTTTACCAAGACAGATAGCAACATCCTCATTAGTATGATGAGAGTCTACCTTCAGGTCGCCCTTAGCTTTGATCGTAAGGTCAAATAATCCGTGAAAAGCAAACAACGTTAGCATATGGTCCAGAAACCCTATACCTGTATCGATATCGGTCTTGCCGGTTCCATCAATCAATAGCTTGCCGGATATATCGGTTTCCGTAGTCTTACGTTTTATTACCGCACTGCGTGTTTTCTTAGCCATTCCTCTGCTCCTATTTTCATATCTTAGCGTTATTCAAATCTCTTTTTAACCGAATCCAAATGTTTCGTCAGTCTCTCTATGCCTGCTACTTTCTCCAGCGGTTCACGTATCTTTTCAAGAGCTTTCTTCGTATATGAAATTATATGCGAACTCTTATAGAAGTCCGATACGCCAAGCCCCGAAAAAAATCTGGCGCTGCCGCCTGTCGGCAGAACGTGACTCGGACCTGCTACGTAATCGCCGACCGCAACAGGCGTATACGGCCCTAAGAATATTGCCCCGGCATGCATTATGCGTCTGGCAACTTTTTTAGGATTATTTGTCAATATCTGCAAATGCTCCGGCGCAAGCATATTAGCGACATCCGCTGCTTCATCCATATTCTTTACGAGGACTATATAGCCGGGGATGTTTTCTTTCTTTATTGCCTGAGCCACTTTTCTGGAATTCGTTATGAGTATCGACAATCCCATGAAATGTTCAGCCTGGGCCTCAAGGTCCGCCCGTATAAAATTGATATTAGACTGCTGGTTAGCTATTATAACAACCTCAGTCGGGCCTGCCAGCATATCGATATCGCAGTATCCAAACACCTGGCGCTTGGCTTCGGTAACATAAGCATTTCCTGGCCCAACTATCTTATCGACTTTAGGAACGCTCTTTGTCCCGAACGCAAGCGATGCTATAGCCTGCGCACCGCCTATTTTATATATCTCATCGACCTTGAGCAGGTCGGCAACTACAAGTATGTGCGGATCGACCGACTTGTATTGGTTTGGAGGAGTCACCAGCACTATCTTCTTCACGCCTGCCATTTTAGCAGGGATCACCGTCATGTAAACGCTCGATACGAGCGGAACCGTACCGCTCGGGACATACACGCCTACGCGTTCCAGAGGCATAACCTGCTCACCTAGAAGCACGCCATCCTCGTCTTTGATCTTCCACGATCTCTTAAGCTGTTTTTTATAAAATTTCTGGACATTTTCAAGGATCACTTTAAGAGTAGAAACGAACTCCGGCTTTATATCCTGATAAGCACCCGACATCTCGCACTCTGAAACCCTGAGGTCTTTGGCAGATAACTTAACCCCGTCAAATTTTTTAGTATATTTTATAACGGCATCGTCCCCGGAGAGCTTCACGTTATCTATGATATTTCTCACGCTTTCCGTAACACGCTTATTGCGCCCGGAATTCCGTTCGCAAAGCTTCTTAAAACTATTACTGCCAACCCTGACGAGTTTCATAACTTTCTCCTGTGCTTATTTTATTTTCTTTGCAATTATCTCGGTCATACTCTTTAACGCACCATCCAGCTTCTCGGGATCTTTACCGCCGCCCTGGGCAAATAAAGGCTTACCGCCGCCTGAGCCTCCCAGAAGCACCGCAAACTCTTTCGCCAGATCGCCGGCGCTTAAACCTTTCTTGTTTAAATTTTCCGTGATCGAAACTACAAACGAAACTTTATCCTCGCCCTTCGTGGCAAGAACTATAACCGCAAGGTTCTCTTTTGTTTTTATCCTATCGCTCAAAGCTCTCAAACCTTCGGGATTCATATCTTCCAGCATTTCCGTGATGATCTTAACGCCACCGGCGTTCCGGGCTTTAGCCAGGAGCTCGTCTATACCGGAGGCTGCCTTATTCAGGCGCTCGAGATTTGCCTTCTTTTCCTCTTCTCTGTGCGCTTCCGATTCGGCCTTCTTCTTTGCTTCTTCAGATCTTTTTATCATCCATGCTTCGGCAGCCTTACCTGTAACAGCCTCTATGCGCCGGATGCCTGAAGCGCTCGAGCTCTCACTCGTTATTTTAAACAGCCCTATCTCTTTTGTATTATCAACGTGCGTCCCGCCGCAAAGTTCTTTCGACACATCTTTTACCGAAATAACACGCACTTTATCTTCATACTTTTCGCCGAAGAGCGCCATAGCCCCTTCCCGTCTTGCCGATTCGAGATCCTCGATCTTTTTATGAACGCTTATGGCAGATCGCACCCATTCCGTTACAAGATCCTCAACACGCGATATCTCGCGCTCTTCCATCTTTTTCATATGCGTAAAGTCAAACCTCAAATGCTCGCTATCCACAAGCGAACCGGTCTGATGAACATGCTCGCCCAGCACTTTTCTTAAAGCCGCCTGCAGAAGATGTGTGGCGGTATGGTTGGCAGCGACTTTCTTTCGCACCTCTTCATAGACCGACACCTTGGCAGTTTCACCTTTTACGATATTACCGCGCAAAATCTTACCTATATGCACTATGGTGCTGCCGATCTTCTTAGCATCCTCGACTTCCATAGCACCAGACGGTGTTTCGATCTTTCCCCAGTCGCCCACCTGCCCGCCCGATTCTCCGTAGAAAGGCGTTCTGTCCAGTATGACCTCACCCTCATCCAGAACCGCAACGACCCTGGCTTCGGCATGCGCCTTTTCATATCCTAAAAATTCAGTCTTAAGCCCGAGAGCCTCGACCCTTTTTGCGAATGTTTCAGAGAATATCTCACCTTTGATCTTGGTCTTCGCCCGCGACTTCTGGCGCTGATTCTCCAGAAGCTCCTCAAACGCATCTTTGTCTATTTTTAGATTAAATTTTTCCGCGATGTCTTCGAGCATATCGTAAGGCATCCCGTAAGTATCATAAAAATTGAAAGCACTTTCGGCAAGTTTCGCCTCAGTTTTATCTTTACCGATCTTCCTGAAAGCCTCTTCAACCTTCGGCAGCTGCGTCTCTATGACTGAGAAGAACCCTTCCTCCTCACGCTTAATAACCTGTGCAATATCATAGCACCTCTCACTGATCTGCGGATAAGCACTGCCCATAACTTCACTGACCGTATTTACGAGTTTATATAAAAACGTCTCTTTTATGCCGATATCCTGCCCATGCACCATTGCGCGTCTGATAAGCTTGCGCACAACATAACCGCGCTCTTCATTAGACGGCATTACTCCATCTGCAATGCAAAACGTCACCGCCCGGATATGGTCCGCGATGGCCTTAACCTTTGCGTACGAGTTACGTCCTTCATCACGCGACCGCACCTCAGCGATCTTTTCTATCTCGTTTACCAGCGGCACAAATATATCTATTTCAAAATTAGTCTTCACTCCCTGCAGAACCGAAGCAAGCCGCTCCAGCCCCATACCGGTATCTATATTCTTTGCCGGCAAAGGCTTCAAGCTCCCGTCCGGCTGGCGATCAAACTGCGTAAATACCATGTTCCATACCTCGACAAACCTTCCGCAGTTACAGGCAGGTGTACAGTCAGTTTTCCTGCACCCTACATCCTTGCCGTAATCATAGAACACTTCCGAACACGGCCCGCATGGCCCATTAGGCCCTTTACTTGGAGCTTCGGAAGGCCAGAAATTATCTTTCTCCCCAAATTTCATTATCTTGTGCTCGGGGATCTTTATAATATCCCGCCATATAAAATAAGCTTCTTCGTCATCTTTATAAACCGATGCCCACAATCTCTCAGGATCGATCTTCAGGACTTTTGTAAAATATTCCCAGGACCATTGGATAGCTTCTTTTTTGAAATAGTCACCGAAAGAGAAATTGCCCAGCATCTCAAAAAATGTGTGATGACCGGTAGTCTTTCCGACATTGTCGAGATCGCCCGTACGCAGGCATTTCTGACTCGACGTTGCACGGCGGTAAGTAACATTGCGGCCCATAAATTTCTCTTTAAACTGGTTCATTCCCGCACCGGTAAATAAAAGCGTCGGGTCATCTTTGGGCACAAGCGAATCGCTCGGCACTATTGTATGGCCTTTTGATTTAAAAAACTCCAGATAACTTTTTCTTATTTCGTCAGTTTTCATTGGTTATATTCTCTATTATTTTTCGCACCGTATCATATTTGAAACCGCGGCGCAGTAAAAAATCGTAAACACGCTTGAGCGCCTTACGACGGTCCAGCTTCTTCAGGCGCTCAAACTGTTCACGCGCCATGTTTAAAGCTACATCGTATTCGTCATATTCTTCGGCCTTCTTCGCCAGGACGTCTTCGATTATCGCCTCGGCCACACCTTTATGCTTGAGCTCGTGCCGCAGGACGACATCCCCGACTGGGTTTAAATGCATCCTGCTTTCGATCCATAGCTTCGCAAATCGCGCGTCATCGATCTCGCCTATTTTACGCAAAGATTCGACGACAAAATCTATGATTTCACCGCCGTAACCTTTTATCTTAAGGCGGTCGCGTATTTCAAATTCACTTCTCGGACGCTGGCGCAGCAGCGCATAAGCATTATTCTTCGCCCTGGCTTTTATCTTGTCGAGATCCAAATTACTTAAGCGCTTTTTCGAGCACTTCCTTTTCGATCTTGGCCATTACTTTGGGATTCTCTTTCAGGAAGACCCGGGCATTCTCTTTTCCCTGTCCCAGCTTGTCTTCGCCGTAAATAACCCATGCGCCGCTCTTCTGAGTAATGCCGTAGGTCTCCGCCATATCGAGCACGCTTCCCGATTTCGATATTCCTTCGTCGAACATTATGTCAAATTCTGCTTTTCTAAACGGCGGCGCTACCTTATTCTTAACTATCGATGCCCTGACACGATTACCAACGGCCTCTTCACCTTTTTTAAGTGACGCAATGCGGCGGAGGTCTATCCTCACCGATGCATAAAATTTTAACGCCCTGCCGCCCGGAGTCGTCTCGGGATTGCCAAACATCACACCTATCTTTTCACGCACCTGGTTAATGAAAATAACACATGTCTTTGATTTTGAAATTGCACCCGAAAGTTTTCTCAAAGCATGGCTCATCAGCCTTGCCTGCAGCCCCATATGAGACTGCCCGATCTCACCCTCTATCTCCGCCTTTGGAGTAAGCGCAGCGACTGAATCTATTACGAGCACATCGATAGCGCCCGACTTCACAAGAGTCTCAGCGATCTCAAGAGCCTGTTCGCCCGTATCCGGCTGAGACATCAGAAGGTTGTCGAGATTCACGCCTATCACCTTTGCATACCCCGGATCGAAAGCGTGTTCAGCGTCTATGAACGCAGCCTGTCCTCCCAGCTTTTGGGCATTTGCAATTATGCTCAGAGTAAGCGTAGTTTTTCCGCTCGACTCAGGCCCGAATATTTCAATGACCCTCCCGCGCGGCACCCCGCCCACACCCAACGCTATGTCAATAGCTGCCGAACCGGTTGAAATGGCCGGCACGTCGAGTTTGAAATCCTGACCCAGCTTCATTATAGAGCCTTTACCAAACTGTTTTTCTATATGCTCAAGCGCCAGATCGAGAGCTTTCGTCTTCTGTTCAGTTGTTTTTGCTTTAAGCTCCGCGGCTTCGTCCTTATCCATTTTAACATCCTCTTTTTCTTTAGCTTTTACCTTTACCATTGCGCCTTCTCCTTATGTGGTTTTCATCAATTTATATCATTATTATCTTATTTGGAGCATATATTATACATTTTTCACCTCCTTCATGTAAAGTCAATTTGTGCTTCCGTTATCCTCCCATATATAAAGACGTAAAAACCGCCTATTTTGTTGCAAAATATTTTACAATTTTTGCGGATGTGGTATAATTTGAACATATGAACGTTGAAATTATCTCAATAGGAACCGAACTTTTACTCGGAAATATAGCCAACACAAACACCGTATTCCTCTCTCAAAAACTCGCTGAATCAGGCATCGACGTATACTATACCTCAGTAGTCGGCGACAACATCACACGCCTTAATGAATCACTGAAACGGGCACTTTTACGATCAGATGTCGTGATAACCACCGGCGGATTGGGCCCGACAGTAGACGACATAACCACTCAGACAATATCCAAGCTCATCAGCAAAAGACTGGTCTTAAACACAAGGATCCTTAAAGATCTTGAAAATTATTTCAGAATGCGGGGAATGAAAGTCCTCACTTCCAGCGTCAGGCAGGCCTATATACCTGAAGGCGTGCGCCACATACGCAATAAAGTCGGAATCGCTCCGGGGCTTATCGTAAGATATAAAGGCAAGATAATAGTCTGCCTGCCCGGACCGCCCAGAGAATTGCAGCCAATGTTTGAAGAGAAGGTCATCCCCTACCTGCAGAAGAGAAACCCCAAACGCAAGTGGATACTAAGATCTCAGACCATAAAACTAACCGGCATACCGGAGTCCGTGGTAAATAAGTCTATAAAAAGGATCTTAAATCTAAGGCCGCCGACAACCGTCGGCATATATTGTAAACTTGGTGAAGTAGATCTAAGGATCGTAACCAAGGCCAGGGATGAAAAAACGGCGGCGGCATCCATCATGAAAGTAAAGAAAAAGATCCGCGAAAGACTGAAAGATTTTATATTCGGCTATGGTAATAGCACTCTGGAAGGGATCGTCGGCAGGCGCCTCGATGGACTAAAAAAGACTATAGCTATAGCAGAGTCCTGCACAGGCGGCCTTTTGGCAAGCCGCATTACAGACGTAGCAGGAAGCTCCCGCTATTTTGCCATGGGTATCGTGGCATATTCCAACGCCGCCAAAGAGAACATACTTGGAGTTTCCAGCCAGACGATCGAAAAGTACGGAGCAGTCTCACCAGACTGTGCGCTCGAAATGGCACAAAGGATCAGGCTGCTTGCCGGCAGCGATATAGGTGTCGGCATGACAGGTATAGCGGGCCCTACCGGCGGCACAATAATGAAACCTGTCGGTCTCGTTTACATATCCGTAGTTTTTGATTCCAGGCGGCTCATAAGAGAGTTTCGATTTAAAGGCTCCCGTGAAGAGATAAAGTTCCAGGCTTCGCAGGCAGCACTGGACTTGCTCAGAAAAACCATTAGGTAGCACATCTTTAAGGGTGCGCTACATTTGTGGACAACTTTTATGCGCACATTCATCGCTATAGAACTATCCGACGAGATCAAAACAGCGCTTGCCCAGACGCAATCTCACCTCAAATATTCCAATGCGGATGTCAAATGGGTCGATAAAGACAATATCCATCTTACTTTAAAATTTTTAGGTGAGATCGATGAAGCAAAATGCATGCACATCAAGTCTATTCTCGACGATATAGCAAGATCAGTGAAACCATTTGAAATTTCCCTGAAAGATACAGGCGCGTTCCCTGACATGGATCATCCGCGCGTAGTCTGGGTCGGTCTTGACAAAGGTGCTGTAGAATCAACTGAACTCGCGGCTAAGATCGATGAGGAATTATCTAAAATAAGATTCGATAAAGAACTTCGCCCATTCGCCGCGCATTTGACAATTGGCCGCGTTCGTTCACCAAAAAATAAACAGGCGCTGAAAGAAAAGGCCGCAAATTACATTCCACAATTTACAAACCCTCAGCTAATTTCATCCATCATCCTTTTCAAAAGCCAGCTAACGCCCACCGGCTCTATCTACACCAAGCTCCACGAAGCGAAGTTCTAAACCTGACATGTTAACCCCGGGGTTAACACGCCTTTAAGTGTGAAATCCTATTTGCCGCTTCGGTTGTTCGGGCGGCGGCTCCATCAGCTGGCGGATAGCTTCAAATATTAATCCTATATCCGCATCATGCTTATCTATTTTTCTCTCAAGCTCAGCCAGTTTATGCGCAAGCTCTTTATGGGTGGAAATAACTTCACGTAATCTCATGAATGTTTTGATAATACCTATGTTAATTTTTATCGCTTTTTCGCTATTTAAAACGCTCGAAAGCATCGCTACTCCATGCTCTGTAAAAGCATATGGCATAACATATGAATGCTTCATACTTTTGAACTGGTGCCAAATTGGCACCAGTTCATCCATCTCTTTTCTGGTTAACTGAAACATAAATTCCTTAGGAAATCTGTGAATATTACGCTTAACCTGTCGGTTAAGATGTTTAGTTTTTACCCCATACAATTCTGCTAAATCCCTATCCATCATCACTTTAAATCCTCTTATCAGGAATATCCGCTTCTCATTTCTATCCAAGGTCGCATTTTGCGACCTTGAACTTGATGTTCCATATTGGAACATCAAAAACCCTCCCATATATAAAGACGGGAAAAGTGGCCATTTTGTTGCATCGAAAATTTAAAAAAAATGCCCGGGGCGGAATAAGGGTCGCCTAACTCGGGGGAAGGCTTCCCTTAGTCCCGTTTACCCGGGCATAAATATGTCCTATGTTACGCCGCCATCAGCAGATTTTCCATCATAGCTTTGTAACGTTCAAGCATCTCCGGATCAATTTCCACGATCGGTTTAAATTTCAGCGCCACGCGCATAGCTAAAAGCGCGGAGTCGATCAGTATGCTGTCGTCTATGGTCATCCGTTTAAATATAAGATTCATATTCATTCTTATCTTTGAGGCGTCCTTATCCATCATAGATTTAACCAAAGCAAGCACTCCTTCGAGATAAAGATAATTTGATCCCCTCAGATCGTCTATAACAAGAATGGTGGCTTTAAGCTTTTCCCTGTCCCGTTCGCTTATCCCGCGCACTCTGCATAGCTGATCGAACCTGCTGCGCGTTATCACGCACCCTGTTTTTCTTTCGGCATCTTCTCTCACTGCATTTTTATCTGTTATGATCGGCTGCATATCCTCAAAAGACATGATCTTTATCACTTTATGCTTATACAATACCCTATTTAGATTATCCATATCAGAGTCATCGAAGAGCTCGTCCAGCAAAAGTATCTGCGCATCATCCGGCAGAGGATTAGCCGCAAGCGCTTCTCTGAGCCGGACATCTGCCTTGCCTATCATGTCGCGTATAGCATCGGCTCCGCTATTAAGAACCGCCGTAACTTTTGTGCCGTCGATATCGCCTATATCATCGCCCGGCAGCTTCGCGACTCCGGTCACAGCAGGCGTTGTATATGTCTCAGCCACGACTGGCATGCCTGAGACTGTGGCCATCGGCACCGCCACCTCCGGCGGCTGCGACAGTTTTTCAGCTCCAACAGTACCAGTAGTCGGCTGGCTTGCCCCATCGCCCGAATTTTCCACCCCGGCGTGGAAACTCGCCCCGGCGGCGCTTTCTGGAGTAGCGCCTTTTGCATCTGTAGCCGAAGATAGTTTTGCCGTATCAGGCAAACTACTGGCTGAGCGCAGCAAGCTGCCGATCCACGGATCCCTGACATTTAAACTCGGATATTGTTCTCTAACCTTCTCTTCGGGCATAGAAATAAGTTTATCTCCGTCAATGACCCCAAAAACAATTTTACCATCTCGCAGAACGGCCGCCATAATATGCGTAGATGTATGCACAACATTTGTGCCGGTATCTATCATCCCGAGCACTTCCCCGGATGAATTGGCTTTACCCTGTTTTACAATAACTCTCTCAGGATATTTGAGTATCGGCACATCGCCGATTTCATAACTTGGTGCAGTTTGCACCTCAGCCGACTGAACTGCAACCAAAAACTTTTTCTTAATATCATCATTAGTTAACTGATTGCTTATATCTATTCTTTCCCTCGCTCTCCATTTATAAGGTGTTGACAAAGTTATATGCGCTATCAATTTCCCGAGAGCTTCCTCGCTGCCCTTATCAGCTTCTCGTATCCACCTCTCCCGTTCGTTCACATCTGCCATCCCACCCAATGCCGGCTTATAAAGATTTGCGTCCAGCGCAGTCTCGCTGGAGGACGAGTACTGCAACGCATCCCCATAGCTACCTTCAAGTTCACCAAGAATAGTTTCAGATTCCGAGTCGGAAGTATTTACACTATTTTCTATTTCTTTGCGCGGAAAGATCCAGATACCATTTTGAGTTGCTTCGCTCACGGTAAATTTTTCTTCCCAGCTACGCAGTCTTTTCACGCCAACATATACTTCTATCTGATCTTTATATTCACTAAAGACATTTTTTACACCGGAGGATATCAAGCATGACTCAAAATCTATCAAGCCGTAAGGCGAGGATGGGCAATGAAATACCAAAAACGGCGTCTTGGATATCTTGCCCCACATGCAGAAAGGAGTATTCATTACTATACCCCCTTTTTTTGACGCGTCAAAATTTCCATCAAATGTATCTTCTTTTAAAATGAAAGCTCCGCCATCAACAGCCAGATATTGGTACTTTTCATAAAACTTTCTCAGGCGCTCAAGCAGCTGAATTTCTGCATCCACATCCCCAATCCTCTGCAATGCGGAAATTGCCCAATATCTGATCTTGCGATATTTTTTAGGCGGATCAGATCGATCCATCATCATAGTCCCTAGCGCTTCTTCTAATGACGGTATAGCGTTTTTCCCAATGGAAACCAAGCCATCAATCCACACACTCAGAGGATAGCTTTCTTTTCCGGGTTCTTCCGTAGCTGATATTATTTCTTTAACAATCCTATCCGCAGCATCCCGACTAGCTCCTTTAAGCTGCTCAACAGCATCTTGCTGCTCATCATAGTTATCCGTAAACAATACCTTTATTGGATCTTCAAAAATAACTTTAACCCTCTCTCGAGGCTTGACAGCATCTAAAAACCACTCCTCTAGATCATCGCGAATATGACCATAACCCTTATTATTTTTACTTAAAAAATATACAGCTGCACCCGCGGCAATTGCAGCAGCAGCTGTTACCGCCAAGGCCGATCCAGTTCTAGACTGATCCGATGCGCATCCTGAAAGCGTAGCAAGTAATCCAGCGCTTATCAAAAACTGCATCGCACTTGCCGAGATCACGCCTTTATCATCAGTCGCGGGGCTTCGCTCTGCCCGGGTTGTCTCATCAATAATCGGGGTGGCACTTTCCGGAATAGCGCCTTTTACATCTGCACTTGCCGCACCTATTGCCACATCGCTCTCAGTTTCCACCCCGGGGTGGAAATTCGCCACTACACTTTCCGTCTTCGCCGCACTGTGCACATTTTGAACCTCCGTGGCCGGCTTTCCAGATAGATCGGTCTTCATCCCTTTCGAGCTGACTAAAATAAATTCTTCGGGATTAATAGGCACTGCCGCTGATGAGAATATGGAAAAGAAGCTATCCAAAGAACCAAGGTGTTCGTGGTCAAGCCCGACGCGAGCAGCTATCTTATCAAGAGTTTCAAAATCAACATTATGAGTAATGTCAATTCCCGGGGTCAATAATGGCAGCTTCGGATTTTCGGTAAGATTCCATACGGATTCTTTGTGTTCGGAACTGTATCTTGTTGCGGTTTTTCCAAACCCGTAATCTGATGTTACAACAAAGCCTCTTTTCAGACTTCTACTCACTTCTCTCATCCACGGTAAAAGACGCAGATTGACCGCAAACTCTTTACCTTCGGGAGGCAATGTACCCACAAGCTCAAAATACTTGCTTATTTCATCCGTCGAAATATCGCCGCACTCCTCTTTAAATTCATTGCCGTCATATGTAACATATATTTCCTTAAGTTTTCCGTTTAACGTTACTACTCTATGCACGGGGAAAGCGTCCGGAAGCTCATTCGAGAAGAACACTCCCTCAACGCTCTTGTCTTGGAATGGCATTTTTAATACTGATGCCGTTACACATTGTGCACCCGGATGCCTGGAATGCAACAATTTCTCCTGCCTATTACTCCAATCACTGCTTATATCTATTATCGTATATTTTATATGGTCATAAAAATCCCGGAAACCTTCGCCTTCTTTTATAATATCAAGTATATATAAAGCCATTGAACCATCGCCGCCACCCTGCTCTACTATATCAAATCTATCAGGCCTGCCCATTTCATTCCAAAAATCATAAAATTGCCGCGCAAAAACTATTGCAACACTTGCGGACGCATCTGTTTTGAATGTAACTCCATCTGTGCTAGCTATCCCAAAATTAGCCAACCCGGCTTCATAGTATCCCTCCACCGCTGCTACATTCTGGAATTCTTCAAAAGTTATCCTTCCGCCGTTTTCCCGTATACGATCAATAACATTCTGCTTAAGTTTTTGGGAAGCCTCATCTATGACTTTCGCCGCACCTATTGCCCCATAGCCCTCATTTCCCACCCCAGGGTGAAAACTACTGATTTTACCCCGGACAGAAGAGACATCAACCGTGGGATTAGAAACATCCGTCATAAGAATAGCTTCGTTTTCAGGAAGCGCAATTTCGCCCTTAGGAGAATAATACGCGGATGGCCACCACCACGCCAGCGAGGTGCCGCTTGTTGATTTAACGCCTGCCGTATTCAGGAACAGCACAGGCTTACCCAAAGCCTTATGCAGATTCTGTGCATTTTCGCGTGAATTAAATAAGGCTGTATCGGAAGGAAGAATCAGAATGTCAGAATTTCTTATATCGCGCAGAAGTGGAGAATCAGCATTCGGATTACGCATTAAATCAGTTATCAGAAAACCAGCCTCTCTACATATAAGCATGGATATTTTCAGACCGTTTATTTCAAAGATTCTTTTTTCTTTTTCATTGTTATATTTTTTAAATTCTTCCGTTTTACGTTCAGCTTTTCTAGGATAAAGTATAAAATATTTCGTGACAATGTCTTCCTTCGGGGCCGAAGAATTAACATTTTCTATAGAATATCCTATAGCTGTATTATATTTGTCGGCCAAAGACTGCAATTGCTCAACTATTGCACTTTCATTCTGGCCATAATGGTAGGTATTGGTCATCTCCGGGAATAATATGAGACTGGGCGCGCCTTTATCCATAGCACCCAATTCCTTGATAATATTCTCAACGGTATTTTTATTATCTATAAATCTATTATTGCGGATCTGCACACAGGCAATTCTTAAACTGGCCTCATTGCGTTCACCGGCCCACACAACCGGCAAGCCTGCTATCTTCTGAGGCATAATAGCACTGCGCAGATTCACTGTAAGCGTCACTCTGGCACCATCCGACACACTGCTCATCCCATCGTCTTTAACTTCACCCGACAAATCCCTCTGCCATCGCCTGCCGCCAGATTCGATCGTAACTACACCCGGTGGAAGACTCTTCAGAATATCCTCAGGATTCGCAACGCCTGTTCCATACCTGCGCCCTATAAGCTTAATACTGAATTCATCGGTGCTGTATTTAATTACTCTCATCGCAAACGTTCCGTTTTCATTTTTATCAAATACGCCTGCCGCAAATTTATCCGTTATCTTTCGCAGAGTTTCATTCTCTCCGAATTCTAAACTATACGACTGGCCGGCATCTTTCGCTAAAGCCTGAACCTTGCGCATCTTATCATCCGGCTTATCACCTTTGCCTATAAGCACAGCTGAGAAATTAGGGAGCATCTCATCTGTGGAAAAATCCAGATATCTCTCGTAATAGTTCGCCAATATTCCTATATATTCTTCCCGGGTGCGGACAGGTTTTTGCGTATACTCACCCCCTGAGAATATTTTATCCAGATCTATTATCTTCCAATTACGCACAGTCCCATAAAGCAGGCATATATTGTCCGGTTTAGGATCCCATATGGGAAATCCGAATTGATTGTGTGCGCGCAGATAACATTCAACTGCATCCTTTACAGCCGCCGCACGTAAATTGAAATTTACACCTTCATTACCCAGGATATCGCCAAGCGTAGGCCCTTGGATATATTCCTGCGCCAGGACTCTGACCTCCGTCATAAAATCCCGCACATACACCGTAGTATCCGCACCATAAACGGAGACATATTCGCCGGCATCTTTACCGTACCTCCTCCACTGATTCATCGAATTAATCATATTGATACGATCATCCTGATCGATCGTTGGGAACGTTGTCTTCATGGCAAAAGAACGCCGCTGTTTGTCGTTAAAAAATACTGTGATCAGAAAAGCATCCTTTATCCCGCCTTTCTGTATATAAGCTACATTAACTCTCTCAATGGCTGACTTATCAAACTCAACACCAAAAATGTTTTTAAACGTATCTTTCATAAACTCTGCATCTTCTCTTATGATATGCTCAACAATAGGAAGAAAATCGAGAGGAGTTTTTGGGTAGACTCCGATACCAACCTTGCGGCCTTGCTTCATTTCGTATTCCCACGGTTTCGCTGAAGGTTCATCAAGAGAGAAATCTATAGATGGCGAGCCAAAACCATAGGCATGGGATTGGCTTTTTACTGGATTCGCCGTCCGTTTTTTCAGAGTTTCATCTTCCGGCTTTCCGCTGGCAAATCGCCCGGACCTTCCGGCAACAGCTCTATCAATCGCATCCGGAGGCGTCGGCCCCTGCCACACCTTTACCTGTTTGCGGGCCCCATATTCAGACAGTCTTCCGATTTTCTCCTTCCATAGCCGGTATAAGCCCATGAGAGAATTTTTCCACTTCCTTACCCATTCAGAATCAGCTTTAGGGCTTAAATAGCGCCTGGACTCCGCCAAAACTATTCTTAAAGGCATTCTATTAGCTCTTTCAAAACAACTGTTAACAGGCCCTATCCTTCTTTTAAATTCAGACGGATTATAATGATATAAAGTTTCAACTTTTGCGGCCATCTTACTTTTCAGACTAAAATAATCAGCATCTATCGTGAGCAGCGAATAATTATGCTCCAATAGTCGAACCAATTCCTCTTCCGAGATATGGCTTGGAGAAGTTTCAGCTATCCCGTTATCATCCGGATTAAATAACCATATTATCGGCTTTTCACTTACCCCGTCCCAGGAAACCTGAACATATGCTTTCGCCAGTCCATCGCGCAGAACAGAGCTGGCCCATGTTGAAAAAACGACAGGGTCGCCAAATACAGGGGAATTAAAAATATCATCATGCGGATCGACATTAACCACTATCAGGTTCGGCGGCAGTCTGTCTTTTCTTTTTAATGCGCGCAGCGCAAAATAAGCGCCTTCGTGCCCCTCGTAGCATGTTACATATTCACCCAACTCCCTGTCAGCCTTACGCCTATAAGGATGAAGCGTTATAATAAGGTCATGATAAAGATCTTCGGACTGAAATGCGCGCACTACAGTTTCAGCGCTCACACCTTCTCTTATAGCCAGAGCCTTCAATAAGGACAATCTATCATCAAGCAGGACATCCAGATCGACAGCCAGATTCATGATATCCCCTATGTCATCGTCGGACATATTGGACAGGTCGCGCGGCTTCACCGAAACATATAGTTTCAAAAGCTCCATAGATTCTTCATCCAGCCCTGGAACATCGGGAGCCTTTTCCTTTTTCTGCATTACATTCTTTAACCAGTTTAGCACCCGATCAACAGGAACAAAAAACCATGCAGGGGTAGATGCGATTGCCGGACCGACCGAAACATGATCATCCGTCAACCCATTCCACAACGAAAGCGCGGCCGAGGCTATCGCGACTCCTGCAATACATATCACTCTCCATGGGATGGCAGAAGCTGCAAAAAGAGATCCGCTATCAGGCCTGCGCCATTTTAACTTAACGACAGCGCCGCTGCCTTTATCTGAACGTCCGATGCTTTTTACAACACCGTCCCGGCCCTTCTCCAGCTTATTATGCGCAGATTCCACACTGCATTCATCTGCAAGCCCTGCTATTTTTTCCAACAAGTCCGCAGCCAGTTCGCCTCTCGGTGCGGAATTCTCACAAATAACCTCCAGAACGTCATCCTTAAGCATTGTTATATATATGGTAGCACCCGGGCTGCCGCGCCTGCTCATATGACCAACTGTTTCATAAACTGAATTGAATATGCGCCTGGCAACATCTTCTTTGATAGCCGCTTCACCCCAGAGATGTATGGCTTTCGCACAGGCAAGATATCCAAACAGATACCCTTCCTCATCAAAGTAAGTCTCGGCATCCACAGCAAGCCTCCTCGTCGCTCCAGTAGGCATAATACCTGCCATCAGGACATCACTCTGGAAAGCAATGTGGCTTGTAATTATTTTCATACGTTCCGGCCTTATCTTCTTTAGTAATTCCGGATGAGGGACACCTTTTATCGCTGGAAGGTCCATCGAGGCGGGAATAAAATTAACAGGCTTTTCTGCCTCCAAGACGGCCTCCTGGACTTCTTTATCCTTATGCTGTTTTGCTTCAGCTAAAAATCTCTTAAGTTCCGGTGTGCCGGCCCTTGCCTTAGCAACAACTTTAACTGCCACTACGGCAAACGATGCTGGCTTCCCGGGTTTTACAAAAGCGTAGAATGAGCTTAAAGTTCCTTTTCGTGCAAGCTCAACAAGCGTCTGAAAAGAGGCTTCGCAAAGTTTCGGATCTTTAGGAGGGCGCGTGGCAAGGATCCTCAATATGCCGCTCACGTCTTTTCTTTTATGAAGCAGATCGAGGTATCGTATTGCGGCAAGCTTGTAATATGATAACATCCAGCCCCTGTTTATGCGGGATAACTTGATAAGTATATTCAACAGAGAAGCTGCCGCGCTTTCTGGGCCGGCCCGTATCTCTGCCCATACAATATAAGCAAGGGACAATAATATCTGCGGATCGTTTACAAAATATTCCGACATTGCGTTGAGAAATTTTTCATTACGTAAAATAGATGGGTCGTCCCCGAAAACTTTTTCTATATTTTTGTTAACGTCTTCTTCCTCGTCGCCTCTAGTAGTAACGTAAGCAAGTAAAGCAAATTTCGCGAAATCATGTTTATACGTCTGCTGCAGTTTAATGCTCAGCCGTATTTTTTCACGGGCTTTTCTTACAGTCTCTCCCTTTATGCCGCTAATACTGGTTATATCCTCTGCCTTCTCGATCTTACTTCCAAACAGGTCGCCCTTATAGCTGGACAATGCCAGTCTTTGTTTTGAATTAAACCCAAGTATCTTAAGCAATTTGTCGTTGTATCGCGCATCACTTGCAATTCTTACAAGTTCCTCATCTATTTCGGCATCGCTCGAATCGGGCTTCATTCCCAATCCCGCGATGAGAGAATCTAAGCCCTTATAATCCTCGGAGAATGCCGCGTCACCGTTAAAAGCAGCCCCAACCCCGCGGGGTTTATCCATAGCTGCAGGCTCGGCTGGATAAAATTTCCCTGCATATCCCGGCGAAAGCGTATTCATTTCAGAGTTCTTCGGCGTTAAAAAAAGACGTCCGCTTTTTGAATTCACCACCTCGCCTTTTGAGGTTATGGCCTCTATGTAAAAATTATAACGCCCCGGTTTTTTCGGCGACCAGTTATTTACGGTCCACTTCTGTATGTTTTTAGCCAACCCGGACCTGACATTGCAACGCTGCATAGGAACCCTGGAACTTTTACCATCAATATTCACTATCATGTTCACATCTTTAATGTCACCATAAACATACGCGTCAATCAGAAATAACTCTCCCTCTTCGCGTATCTCTTCCATATTAGTTCCCACACCCGGATCTACATTCAGGATCTTCGGAATGCCGTCATCATAATTCTGTTTGCGCGATTCACCAAGCTCCTTAAGCAGTTTTACGGCCTTCGCAACTCTTTCTGTGCTTGCCTGGCCTTTCGCAGCCGCTAAAATGGCTTCTACTGTGACATCCCTGGGAAGGCGTTTTACCCATTGCTGCGTCTGCGCACCAGGAATATTAAGCTGATAGCTGCTGTCTAAACCGAGAATATCTACCCATCCCAATACCGTCATCCTGGCATTTGAGGTGTAGATGATCTCAAGGATCTTCCTATGCACCCTTTCAGTAAAAAACCTTACATCATTCTCGTCCACCCATCCAAACCATTCCTGCAGCATTTTGCGCTTCTTATCCCTGCCTTCATCGGTATCCAGCCTGACTTCCCATTGCCCTTTAAGCGTTGTGGAATCTGCAACAGAACCTGTAGCAAACGTATTGGTAGTGTGTCTGGACGGGAAAAATGGATCTGACTTATCAAGGCCCCAGATAACAGGCGCAAGCGAATATCCGCCGAGACGCCTGGTCGATTCATCTATCTCTCCAATAACGGTCCCCAGCACTTCCCATGCCTCGACCAACCCATTTTCCTGGGCAAATTTCAGGAATTGGCTTAAAGCGCTCTCACCCTTCGCCAATTTAAAATACCCGAGAAGCAAATTGTCGCTCTCCTGCGGAGGCAGCGCTCCGTTATCAGGAAATAAGTACTGCCTGAGGAAGCCGTCATCCCTTGTCTGGGAGCTGGGTGTTATCCGTATAAAATCCCACATCGGGCTTCCTTTATATATCTGTTTTTCTACTATATATTCCCGAGTGCGGACGTCACCTTTTTTCAATCCTACCCCATGCTGGTCTCTCGGAACCTCGCGGCCTATCCTTATCAAGTTATCCGGCCTAAGCTCTCCATTATCATTAAATAAAAGCTCAAGGGCATCGTCCGGTATGCCCGGATGCCTGCCTTCCCACCTCATACCTCTGAGCTTATTCATAATAAGCCCCCTCACCTCCGCTACTACACGGTCTTT
>JBAYMS010000013.1:0-40026 GCA_041663425.1 Candidatus Omnitrophota bacterium | reverse complement strand
ATTCAGCTTTTCCAGAGCTCGCTTCGTCATATAAACCTCACCGCGAACCTCTATCACCTCCGGGATTTCGTCGGAAGATCCTCTTAAAGCAAGCGGTATCGAGCGTATAGTCTTCAGGTTAGCTGAGACATCATCGCCCTCCACACCATCACCGCGCGTCGCCCCCTGCACCCATTTACCTTTCGTATACAGCAGCGAAATGCTCACTCCGTCAAATTTAAGCTCAACGACATATTCCACCTTTTCACCCTTAAGATTTTTCCGCACCCTTTCATCAAATTGGCGTATCTCATCGGGTGAATAAGTATTATCAAGGCTCATCATAGGGACGAGATGTTTTACAGTTGAGAAATTTTTCGCAGGCTTACCACCGACACGCTGAGTGGGCGAATCTGGCGTAATGAGCTCAGGATGGGCAAGCTCAAGATCTTTAAGATTCCTGTAGAGCTTGTCATATTCCTGATCGCTCATACTTGGCTTGTTGAGCACATAGTAAAGATGGTCGTGGCCTTCAATCACCTTTCGTAATTCTTCTATCTCTTTTTTTATATCTTTTGCCATTTAATGTCCTTCGGCCAATCTGGAAGCAAGGTTAGCCGGTAATCCGGCGGCTATTATTTTATTCCGTGCCGTCCTGATGTCATATCCAACCCGCTTGATCTCCACAGTGCCGGCGCGCTTATCGTAAATCGCAAACGATGCCCTCGGGTCGCCATCCCGCGGCTGGCCAACGCTGCCTATATTGATAACGTAATTTTTACCATCCTCCAGCTTTGCGCCCGCACCTTTAACTCGTGAAGGCCTCTTACCGTCAAAAGCAAATATACCCGGAACATGAGAATGGCCCACAAAACATATTTTAGTTTTAAGCATCCGGAAAGTTTTGTCGGTATCATTGGCGTCGAAAATATAGAAAAATTCTTTCGGCTCTTCAAGCGAACCGTGAACAAAAGTCATATCGTCGGCAGATTCTGATAATTTAAAAGTCTTCATATACTCAGCGTCGCTGCCGCTGATCACATTCTCTGTCCATTCAATGGCTGCAGCCGCCTGCTCATTGAAATAACTTAACTCGAGCATACCAAGAACGCCCCACTCATGATTTCCCGCTATAAGCACTGATGGGTTAAGCGCTTTTACCTTTTCTATGCATTCTTTTGGATTTGCGCCATATCCGACCACATCGCCCAGAGATACATATTCACTTATGCGCTCTTTCTTCATTTCAGCTAAAACCGCATCCAGGGCTTCAACATTGCTATGTATGTCAGCTATAAGGCCGTATCGCATATTTTAAAATCGAACATCGAACTGTTCGAATTCTCCGGTTGCCTCGCTCCAGTCAGCATCAGCACTACGAACATATCCTTTAAACACGTCATCTATTTTAGCCAAAAACGCTCCTATGTCAGATTCTTTTCCCTCGCAAATAACTTCTACACGGCCATCAGGCAGGTTTTTCACCCAGCCCGACAGATTTAAAGAGACGGCTAGCCTCTCTGCCGTATACCTGAAACCTATACCCTGAACCGATCCGGAATAAAATATGTGAAGGCGTTTTAAGGTGCTAGTTTTTTTGGAGGATGTCTTCATATGGTTAATGTTCAGGAAAGCCAACTCTTCTGACTTTCCTGAGTAAAAAATGGTCGGGAAGGCGGGATTTGAACCCACGACCTCTTGGACCCGAACCAAGCGCGCTAGCCAGCTGCGCTACTTCCCGATTTGTGCCATTATATTAACATATTGGTATAATATGGGCAAATAAAATCCTTCGCCAGGTTCAGCGTTTTACCATGCCTTGTATCGCATAATAAAAAAGCCCTGAGATAATTCTCAGGGCTTTTTAGATTTTACTTTTTTCCCCCTACCAATTACACTCTTCAAACATAAACTCCGGATCTTTAAGTATCGGTCCGTAATGTTTAGGCAGAGGTATCGGGAACGTTACCGTTTCATAAGCTCCGACCGCCAGCCTCACTCCACTCATTCCGACACCTTTCAGAAGACCCCACGTGCAGGCGGCTATCGGGCCGTCTGAATTATTCACTCTCGAGATTTGCAGCAGCACTTCCATAGGAAAAGTTCCAATGTTAGCTATCCCTCGTCCCAGCTTCTTCAGAGGATCGTCGCAATATCCAGGAGCGGCAGCCAACACAGCCAATAAAATTACTATTAATCCGATTGAAATAGTTCGTCGTGCCATATTTGTCCCCCTTTGCATAAAACTATATCACCAAACCACCGCTTCGTCAAATTTTTCTAGAACCCCATCTGCTTGAGAAAGCTTTCGGTGACGCCGCCTTTTTTATCGAGGTCCCTGAAACGTGCGAGATATTTTCCTATTATATCAAATTCAATATTAACTTTATCACGTTCACGTTTTCCGGAAAGGTTCGTCATCTTCAGCGTATGCGGTATCACATACACCTTTAAACTACCCCGGCCTACTTCTCCCACCGTCAGACTTATACCATCCAGCGCGACCGATCCTTTTTCAACCACAAGATGGCTGAACTCCGCAGGAAACTCTATCTCGATACTATATTCTCCGCCATTATTTTCAATCTTCTTTACAGTTCCGACACAGTCGACATGTCCGAGGACAAAATGTCCGCCGAGAGGGCCTCCGGTTTTAAGGGAATCCTCCAGGTTAACCCTATCTCCGCTCCTTACATCCAGAAGTCCGGTCCTGCGGACAGTCTCTTCCATAACGTCAAAAACCATAATGCCCCGCGCGTTCTCTACCAGCGTCAGGCAGGCGCCGTTTACAGCTATGCTGTCACCTATGTTCGCACCTTTAGAAACAATATTCGAAGACACTTCTAGCCGATATACATTCCCGGATCGCGCTAAGCTACGCACAGTATTCAACTCCCTTACCAATCCTGTAAACATGATCACACCTCAGCTTCTATTAAAATATCCTTCTTGAATTTTCGTATTTTTAAATTATTCAGAACAAGCGCCTGGCTCATCCTGCTTATTCCTCTGCCTTCTACAGAAGTAACAGCATCGCGGCCGCCAATTATCTTCGGAGCAATAAAAAATAGGAACTTGTCGACAAGCTTTTTCTCGACCAACCCGGCAGCAAGCTCTCCGCCGCCCTCTACCATGACATGAATCAACCCCATCCTGCCCAGTTTTTTCAGAAGATCCTTAAGGTCGACTTTTCCGTGATCTGATTTAGCTGTAATAATATTATGTGTTTTAGTTTTTTTTGTTGTAGCTATATATACCGGCGAAACACCCGAAAAGGAAAAAACTCTGGCGTTACGCGGCGTTTTCAAAGCACTGTCCACGATTATCCTGACAGGCTGCTTACCCTTAGAGACTCTGCTAATAAGGGCAGGATCGTCTTTAATGACGGTATTGACACCGACCATTACTGCGTCGGATTTTGCGCGCAATCCATGAACATAGCGCCTGGAATCATCGCCTGTGATCCATTTGGAATCGCCAGACCTGGTGGCTATCTTTCCATCAAGCGACTCGGCCATTTTTACGGTCACATACGGCATTCCGGTCGTAATAAATTTTACGAACGGTTTATTTATACTTGCGGCTTCATTCTCAAGAATCCCGGAAACAACTGCTACACCATGCTGTTTCAGCTTCTTCAAGCCCTTCCCGTTTGTAATAGGATTAGGGTCCTTCATTGCGACTATAACTTTTTTTATCCCGGCAGCAATGACAGCTTCTGTGCAGGGAGGTGTTCTGCCGAAATGATCGCAAGGTTCAAGCGTAACGTAAAGTGTGGCATCCTTAGCTTTAGCGCCGGCATCTTTTATGGCATTTACCTCAGCGTGTGGAAGCCCGCACCTCTTATGATAACCCTTCCCCACCACTTTACCATTTTTCACAATAACCGCGCCGACAGCAGGATTGGGATTTGTCAAACCTTCAGCCCTTCTCGCAAGAGAAAGCGCCAGGCGCATGAATTTCTCATCTGAACTCATAACGTATTTTTTCCGGCTGCAGCCTTAAGTTTTTCCACCAATTCATACGGCACCCTGATAGTGCCCATAAGCACTCTGCCTTTTCCCATCCCATGGCAATCAGATCCGCCGGTCATCAAAAGCCCGTACTCTTTCGCAAGCTCTTCATAGCGTTTAACCACTGACGCCTTATGGTCGGTATGATAAACCTCTATACCCTTCAGGCCATAGCCGATCAATTCCGGAATATACTCGTCTCTGTTCATTATTCCCGGATGCGCCAGCACGGGCACGCCGCCGGCCTTCAGGATAGCCTCTATAGTTTCTTTAGGCGAGAACCTCACATGCGAAACATAGCACGGCTTCTGGAAACCTATATACTTATTAAAAACATCCTTAAAACTTTTTACCTTTCCGGTTCTTATCATAGCCTGGGCAAGATGAAGCCGCCCGACAGTCCCGCGGCCGGCAAGTTTAAAAACATCTTCCGCCTTAACGTCTATTCCGGCCCCATTAAGCTTTGCGACCATCGCATGTATACGGTTAATTCTCGACTCCTGCATATCTTTAAGTTTTTTTATCAGCCATTCGGCTTTGTAATCTATAAAAAATCCCAGTATGTGTATCTCGGCATCCTCTTTTTCTACCGTAAATTCAATGCCGGGCACAACTTCGATACCGAAGGATGAAGCCGCTTTTTCACATAGCTCGATCCCGTCAACGCAATCGTGATCGCATATAGCCACAGCCGACAACCCCACATTATTCGCACATGCAGCAACTTCTTCGGGAGTAAAAGTCGAATCGGAAAAATTAGTGTGTATGTGCAGGTCGGCGTATTTCATGGTTCGGCTCGCTTCGCTAGCTCACCATGATACTGAGCTAGGTTATTATACTGTATGCTATGTCGAAGTATCATTTTTTATTTTTTTCCATGTCTTTATTTATCTTATCAAGAACACCGTTGACAAATTTACCAGACTCGCTGTCGCCATATCTTTTTGCGATATCTATCGCTTCATTTATTGTAACTTTTGGCGGTATTTCGTTCGCAAAAAGCAGTTCATAGGCGGCAAATCTGAGTATATTACGGTCTATCACGGCCATCCTGTCAAGCTGCCAGTTCGTTGCGCATTCCGATATTATCTTGTCGATCTCTTTCGATTTATTTGCAGCGCCCAGGACGAGAGAATTCGCGAACGTCTTAACGTCAAGATCTTTTTCTTCATTATCCTTCCAATATGCGTCAATACACTTCTTCGGCTCTCCGCCTGTAATATCAATGGCATACAATATCTTAAGCGCGCTCTCTCTCGCCTTCGTCCTTTTTCTCATCCTGTTACCTCCTGAAAATTTTACAACTTCTCGTAAAGATTTGCCATCTCGACGGCCGACATCGCGGCATCGCGGCCCTTATTGCCATCCTTGGTCCCTGCACGCTCTATTGCCTGCTCAATATTGTCGGCTGTGATAATGCCGAATATGCACGGCACCCCGGTATCGAGCGATACTTTAGCCACACCCTTAGAGGCCTCGCTGGCCACAAACTCAAAATGCGGCGTAGCACCCCTTATAACTGTCCCGAGACAAATAACGCCGTCATACTTTTTTGACTTTGCAAGCTTCAGGGCAACTATAGGTATCTCAAATGCCCCGGGCACCCACACAACATCCTGCGCACTATCCTGTGCTCCATGCCTGGAGAGCGTATCGAGACAGCCCTCGAGAAGCTTCGTAGATATAAACTCATTAAAACGCGATATCACGATCCCAAATTTCTTACCCTTTGCTGACAGATCTGCTTTTATTACATTGGCCATATACTTTTCTCCTTTTTTTAAACCTTATATTTTATGTCCCATCTTTTCCTGCTTCGTTTTAAGATAGCGTTTATTGATCTTGTTCGGCCGTATGATCAAAGGAACGCGTTCGGAAACTTTCAGGCCATATCCTTCCAGCCCTACGATCTTCTTCGGATTATTCGTAAGGAGGCGTATTTTTTTCAGCCCCAAGTCCGCCAATATCTGGGCGCCAATTCCATAATCCCTGAGATCATCTTTAAAGCCAAGCGCATTATTCGCTTCGACAGTGTCGAGCCCTTTGTCCTGAAGCTCATAAGCCTTGAGTTTATTGGCAAGGCCTATACCTCTGCCCTCCTGCCTCATGTAGAGGACTACACCGCTCCTGCTCCTGCCGATCATTTTCATAGCGGCATGCAGCTGCTCACCGCAGTCGCACCTCTTTGAGCCGAAAACATCGCCGGTAAGGCATTCAGAATGCACCCTCACCAGACTGTTATTGCTATCCGGTTTCCCTTTGATAAGCGCTACATGATGATATTTATCGGTAACCGACTCATAAACGAATGCTTTAAAATTTCCATACGGAGTCGGTATGTTTGTCCTTGCCATAATCCTTACAAGCTTCTCCGACTTTCTTCTGTATTCTATGAGACTGGCAATAGTAGATATTTTAAGCCCATGCTTGCGGGAAAATTCCATAAGATCGGGAAGGCGTGCCATCGAACCGTCGTCCCTCATGATCTCGCATATCACTCCGACAGGCGGAACTCCTGCCAGCTTAAGCAGGTCAACGCAAGCCTCAGTATGGCCCGCCCGGACAAGCACCCCGCCTTCATTTGCCCTCAAAGGAAACATGTGCCCCGGTTTTACAAGGTCTGCTGCCCGGCTTTTAGAGTTCGCAAGAATATTTATAGTCCTGGCCCTATCGTGAGCAGAAATACCGGTAGTTATCCCGTTCTTGGCATCACACGATATCGCCCATCCCGTCTTGTAAGGATCCCTGCCCATAGCAGTCATGGGATGGAGCTCCAGATCGTCAAGTCTAGAGCCTTCCATCGGAACGCATATGAGGCCGCGGCCATGTATTGTCATAAAGTTTATGTCAGAAGGCCGGGTAAAGGCTCCTGCCATTATCAGATCGCCCTCATTTTCCCGAGTCTCATCATCCATAAGGACAACCATCTTGCCGCACTTTATGTCTTCCAGTATTTCAGATATAGCATTTAATTTCATAAAAGAACCTTTCGACAAGCTCAAGGTTTTATCCCGAGCAAAGCCGAGGGATAAAAAAACCCCGAAGGTTTTCTCCGGGGTATAATTTCACGCATACATTACGTAAAGCAATTATCAAATCTCATCTTCTGCCATCCAGACTATACTGTCGGTACTTGAATCTCACAAGTTCTGTCCTGAGCAAGGTCATCATTTAAACATTGGCCGTACTGAAGGACTCGCGGACTTTAACCGCCGGTCGAGGAATCTCACCTCACCCCGAAGATTTGATAATTATACTATCTCTTCATATATACTGTCAATATCTTTCGGATAAATTGACACGCCGTTGTTCTTATGTTATGCTAATATAATAACAAAAAGGAGGCATTATGTGTAAAAGGTTTTTTATTGCAGTTATGGCATTTTTCGTAACATTAGGTTTGTGTTCTGCTTCGTTTGCAGCAGATAAGAAGGCCGCGGCACCAGCAAAGGCCACAGCACCGGTAAAAGTCCCGGCAAAAAGGACTACCCCAAAAGCAAATTTCGGTATGGTGACCGGAACGATCACCTCTATTGATACTACAAATGCTGCTGAAGTTAAGCTGAACGTAAAAAATGATTCTGACGGATCAGTGCGCGTAGTCACCATAACTCCGTGGACAAACATCACGAAAGTGACTGATGCCTCCGAGCTCAAAACCGGAGAACAAGTCAGGATGATGACACGCAAAGTTAACGATAAAGATGTTGCTATGGGTGTAATGTTCGGAAAAGTCAAAAACATACCAGCACCGGCAAAAACTGCCGCTGCCAATACAGCCCCTGCGGCAACTCCTAAAAAATAAGGTAGTTCTCTTTACAGATAGCATACGCTTTACGCGTATGCTATCTGTAATAACATAAAGAGTTATATGGATAAAGACAAAGTACTTAAAACTGAGATCGAACGCCTCAATTGGGAGTTCTCCCTCCTCTATGAAATATCAAATGCTATAAGAACAACACTAAATCTTGACCAGATACTGTATATTATCCTGACGGCCCTCACTTCACATGAAGGCCTTGGTTTTAACCGCGCAATGCTATTTCTTGTAAATGAAAAAGAGAATGTGCTGGAAGGTGTAATGGGCATAGGCCCTCACACCGCGGAAGAAGCCGGCAAAATATGGCATTATATATCACAGAGCAAAATGACTCTGGATGACTTCATTGCATCGTATGACAAATTTAAAAGAGATCCTGAGTCTAAGCTTAATTCAATCGTCAAGGGCATAAAGATGCCTCTGCGCGAAGACATGGGAATACTCGTCCTGACAATACTGGAAGGAATGCCTTTTGAAATAACAACTCAGGAAGCTAAAAAACTTGTCGATAAAGATACACAGAAGACCCTTAATACTGATTTCTTCGTCACAGTTCCGCTTAAAGCTAAGGATAAGGTGCTTGGCGCTATATTAGTCGACAATATATTCAATAAAAAACCTATTACAAAATCCGACATAAAAATGCTGACAATGTTCGCAAACCACGCAGGGCTTGCGATTGAGAATTCCCGCCTATATGAAGAAACCGTATACTTGTCCAGCATAGACTGGTCAACCAAGCTATGGAACTATGGTAAATTCCAGCAGCGCCTTTCGTATGAGCTGGAACGCTCAAAGATCATGGATACAAACGTGAGTCTGGTCATGCTGGATGTGGATAACTTTAAACATTATAACGACACTTTAGGGCACGTCAGAGGCGACGGTGCGCTGCGTGAAATAGCGGCTGTCCTGCAGTCTAAGTCCAGAAAAGTTGATACTGTAGCGAGATACGGCGGAGAAGAATTTGCCATCGTAATGCCCAACACCGCAAAAGAAAATGCCAGGTTATTCGCTGAGAGACTAAGGAATGAAGTGGAAAAAGTTTTCGCCGAAGAAAAAGGACTGCCCCCAAAAAACCAGCTTACTATAAGCTGCGGCGTTGCAAGCTATCCTGAAGATGCCCGGACAAAAGATGATCTCATAGCTATGGCAGATACGGCCTTATACGACGCTAAGGGAACCGGTAAAAACAGGACATGCGTTTATTCAAAAGCAATGGACACGAAAAAATCTTCTTAGGGTTGCGTTTCTTGATTTGCGGGTTGTTCTATTGCGGGTGCTTCTGCAGCTTTAATCTCTTCAGGTTTAGTTTCTTCAGCCTTAACCTCTTCCTGCTCGACCACCTGAACTTTAACTTCTTCCTGTTTCACTACGGAAAGTCCTGAAATTTCTCTAACCTCCGAGGACTTCTTTTTATCATCAGAGAACTTCACGGAAACTATCTTTGATATACCCCGCTCCTGCATTGTTATACCATACATAACATCGGCAAGCTCGATAGTCCGCTTATTATGCGTAATAATTATAAATTGTGACATCTTAAGGAAGTCCTTAAGAACATTTGCAAATCTCGTAACATTCGATTCATCGAGAGGCGCATCTATTTCGTCGAGAACGCAGAACGGGCTAGGCTTAACTTTGAATATTGCGAAAAGAAGCGCAGTAGCGGTCATAGCCTTTTCACCGCCCGATAACAGCATCAGATTCTGCAGCTTTTTGCCGGGCGGCCTGACGACGATCTCAATGCCTGTCTCCAAAACATCCTGCTCATCTATCAGCACCAGCTCTGCCTGCCCACCGCCGAATAACATACGGAAGAAGCTCTTAAATTCCACCTGTATTTTCTGGAACGTCTCTACAAAAAGATCTTTTGTCGTCTTATTGATTTTAAGGATAGCTTTATGCAGGGAATCTTTGGCATTCACGAGATCTTCCTGCTGATGGACCAGGAATGTATACCGCTCTTCCAGTTCTTTATGCTCATCGATAGCAACAAGGTTGACGGGCCCGAGCCTGTCCAGCTTTTCCTTAAGCTCCGCTACCTGCGACTTCATAGAATCCCAGTCTATACCGTCTTCGATTTCAATATGCAGCGTCTCGAGGTCCATCTTATACGATTGGGCTATGCGCTCTTTCAGATTCGTCTTTTTATAATTAAGCTCCGTAAGCTTAACATCCAGATCTCTTATCTGGTTCCTGAGAATCTCAAGGGCGCCGTCTTTTTCTTTAAGCTGCAGCTCAGCGCTATTTAATTTATCTATTATTTCCGATTTGGTTACTTCTATCGCGGAAGATTCTTCATTAAATACTTTAAGGTCATTCGAAATAACTTCATTTTCTGCCGTAAGGCGTGTTATCTCATCATTAAGGAAAGTTACTTTGTCGGTCGATTCCTTCAGAAGATTTTCTTTAGCATACAAAGTTTCTTCGGATTCAAAAACTATACCTTCCTGAACCCTGAGGCTGCCCTTAGCGCTCTCCTCTTCCTTTTCCAGAGACTGAGCCTCTGTCCTGAGGGTAGCTATCTCCAAAGTCACAGCTTCTCTATCATTCCTCTTGCCGGCGATCAGACTATGAGACTCCTCCACAAACAACTGTGAAGAAGATTTTTCGCGTTCAAGCAAGTTAAGTTCGGCATTCAAAGCCTCGCCCTTAGCGCTCAATTCTTTTATCGTCTGGTCTGCTTCATCAAATTCAGACTCAACGATCACCAACTCATCTCTGAGTTTGTCACGGCTTTCCTCCTGTGCATCTTTCTTCACTTTAATATTCGACAGGTTCATCTCTTCCGCATGAAGATTCTCGCTGACCGACGCTATTTCAATATCGAGAGATTTTGCCGCAGCTTCTTTTTCGGCCCTTTGGGCGTTCAGTGAAAGCTCGTTCTTCTCAGCCTCGGCCAGTTCCAGTTTCAGATCCTCCAGACGCGACTTACGGCCTATAAGAAGTGTATCCATATTATCTGAAACACTGCCCCCGGAGACCCTGCCGTTATCGAACATAGCTCCTGTTTTCGTCACCGCAGTAAGAGCGCTTGATCCGTCAAACATCCTGGAGCAATCTTCGATGGATTCGGCTATAAACGCGCTGCTGAAAAAATATTCTAAAACCGGATCGTATTTTGAATCGGCTTTTATAAAATTCTTTATGGGAACAGCTCCCGTAAACGCACTTACGCTGCCCCTATCGTATTTTATACGGCTGAGTGTTTCCAGGGAAACGAAGCTGGCTTTCCCCAGATCATTATCTTTAAGATATCCGAGCATTCTGGAGATATCTTCATCCCTGTCCACAATTATCACCTGAGCGCAATCACCTAAAAGCGTATTGACAGCTTCTTCGTAGCCGCGTTCTACTCTTATCACATCCGCTAGGACAGCAAACGATCCGTATAATGGCTGGCCATCCTCTCCGGACCTGGTGAGCAGGCTTTTTACCCCGCGATTAAATCCCTCGTAAGTCTTTATATTCTCCTCAAGCATCTCTATCTTGGACTTCAGAGCTGCTTTGCGGTTACCTTCTTTCGCGATAGCTTCTTCGAGGATTTTCTTCCCGGCAAGCGCCGCGTCTTCGGCTGCTTTCTTTTTATCCAGATCCAGCCTTATAACCGATACCCGGGCTTCAACTTCTTTAAATTCGTTCAAAACGCCAGCGAGGGCATTCTCTACGCCTTCGAGCTCCTTTAAAACAGTCTCTTTCTCAATATGCAGCCGGCGCTCACGCACCCTCCTGTTCTGCATATCGGCACTTATCTTTATAAGCTCATTCTTTATATGTGTCTCTTTTGAAAGGAAATCGACCAGCTGGACTTTGCAAAGCGTGGCTTTTTTCTCAGTCTCTTCTATATCTTTTGAAATAGCAGCCAGAGCAATATCTTTATCGGCAACGAGCTTCTGTTTATCACTCCTCATAGTCGCAACGATCCGCAGATCTTCTTTGGATTTTTCAACCAGGATTTTAGCGTTCTTTATCTTCTCAGATGCCGACTCTATCTCTTTTTTTATACCTTCTTGCGATGCAAGAGCTTCGCTTATTCTTTCCTTATCGATCGATATCTTCTGGTTATTCATATCGAGCGAACCGGACATGGCCTTATACCTGTCTTTAAGCTCAAACATCTTCCGGTTAACTTCGTCAAGAGATGAACGATAGCCTGATATCGTTGTATTTATTGCGGATATTTCACCATCTAGCTCTACTTCGCGGGACTTAGAATCATTCGATTCAACGGCATGCGTCATCTCAGCGGTTTTCAGGTCTTTATAATCTGAAAACGACAGTTTGATCTCCATGTCCTTGAGATTATCAAAATCAACTTTATATTTTTCAGCCTTGCGGGCTTGTCTTTCGATGGAAGATATCTGACGCTTCACTTCGAGGATAATATCATTTATGCGCAGGAGGTTCTGCTCGGTCTGTTCGAGCTTGCGCATAGCCTCTTTCTTTTTCGATTTATATTTCGTAATACCGCTGGCTTCCTCAAATACAAATCGCCTGTCCTCAGGCCTTGACGAAAGGATCAGGTCCATTTTACCCTGCTCAATAATGGAGTAGCTCTCTGTGCCGATACCTGTTCCCATGAGAAGTTCAGATATATCTTTTAATCTGACAGGGGTTTTATTAAGAAGGTATTCTGTATCGCCTGAGCGGAAAACTCTGCGGCTTATAGTAACTTCATCATAGTCTATAGGGAGATGTCTGTTTTCGTTTGAAAACGTGAGGGATACTTCTGCGAAATTGATCGGCTCTTTATTGTCGGTTCCGTTAAATATGACATCCTGCATGCTTGAGGCACGCAGAGATTTTGCGGATTGTTCACCGAGAACCCATCGGATAGAATCTGCGATATTTGATTTGCCGCAGCCATTCGGGCCGACGATAGCTGTAACACCGGGCTCGAAGTTGATCTTCGTCTTCTCGGCGAATGATTTAAAGCCGACAAGCTCTAAGGATTTAAAATACATCTATATTTTTCGGTTATGTATATGTATAAATATTATAAACGCGTATTAACGAAAAAATTATATCATGAATTTATGTAAATAACAAGAAAAGTTACAAATTTTTCCATACAAAAACCCGGATGGCCGGCTCTTGTATATGACCGACGCTAGTAAGTCATAAAGGGCGTTCCGGTAATCCGGGTAAACCGATATCTGCCTGCGCTGAAATTACGCAGACTGTCTGAGCGCTATGTAAGCTTTCTGCTCTTCGTCCCACTTATTCAAGTCTACCGGCTTGATAACTTCGAGGCTGATCCTGCCGTTCAATATGCCTGTCAATAAACTATCTGCCGTCTCACCTTTCGTAATCTCAGGCGGGGTAACCAGACGTATATGTTCAAACAGGCGCCGCTTCTCTTCGGCAGTAAACCTTGCCGCATCGACTTCGGTCTGTCTCTTATAATTCAGCAGTTCTCTTCCGAGATCAACGTGTATGGCTTCATGTATCACTCCGTTGTCCGGAATAGTCTCTCTGACTATTACAAAGTTATTCTTGAGATCCGGAGCGACTTTCGCCACCAACACCGCCACAATGTCGCGTCCGGTCATAGGCCTGTCGTCCTCGCCCTTTGTTTCATACTCTTTGGCAGGCGCAAATATTATCGCACGCGGTTTCTTGTCTGCATACTTAGCATCTCTCATCTCTGCCGCGATCTTAATGATCGTATTCTCCATATTATCCCTGAACGCCTTTTCACTGTAATCACCGCTATACATATAATCTCTGACGTTGGTGCTTGAGTCCTTGTCAAATATTCTGGCCATGTTCTTGCGATTCGCGAACATCTTGGCATAATGTGTCGAGATGAATTGCTCATTACCCGGCAGCACGATCCAGTCCGCTACATTGCTCTGCACATCATCCTGCGCGAAGGCTGCAGCCTTTGCCTGAGCCAGCATCAGCGCTTCAGCTTCTGCACCATGCCTTACGATCTCCACGCTCGCAGGCGATATCGGACCTATAAAGGATATAGTAGCCGTAAATGTTCCCCTGTCCCCGACCTCGAGTATATATGTGTTTCCGTCTACAGTAATGACATAGACAGAGTGCTGCTTTCCGTCTCCTTCGTCCTCAACAGCAACCGCCGTCCTGAAATCATGCGCCGCTGCCAGCCACTTAATAAGCTTCATCATATTGTCTTTGATTTCGTCAAACTTATTCTTGTCCAAGCCGGACTGTTCATTTAATTTCAACAGCACAAGCTTCTCTATTTCGCTGCCAACCTGATCCGCCGGAACCGAATTCAATCTGCCGATATCAGCAGTGGTAATATCATAGCTTACCGCCTCGCTCATTTTTTCCAGCATTTCATCGTTAATATCCATGGTTGTTACGGCTGAAACCCCGGGAACGCGGGAAGCCAGCTCCTGCACCATCAACTTTATTTCACCTGGTAATTTTTCTGCCAGCACTCGCTCTGTTTCGGGCAAGGTATTGTCGCTCACGCCTATTTTGCTCTCCTCCCTCATCTGATGCCACATAGGTATCCTCAAAGCCTCATCAGTATAGGAACCCACTATAAGCCTGGTTTTAACCCATCCGTTTTCCGGTAAAGCCAATACAAATTTTAAAGGAGTATCAAGCTCCTCATTATTTCTGAACTTTTCAATATCCATAACCGCAACTAGCGCAGCTGATGTAATAGAAGAGTCAGCATAACCTATACTTATCAACTCACGTCGCGCATTAAGCATGCTTTCAGCTGTAAGAATACCGTCATCCAGCAGTATCACATTCTCGCCATTTAGTTTTTTCAATTCTTCCTTATCGTCGATCTTTATAAATTTTACGGCCTTATCCGGATGCAGCACTTCATACGCTTGCCTAACCAGTTCTCCTGCCCAGTAACCGCTTCCCTGCATTGTGATAACCACGTTTGACTGGCTTGCAAATATCTGCTCGGCAAGATTCTGGGCGGCAGCTTCCAATACTTTCCGCTCTTCAGCATTTTTCATGATAACAAAAGTATCGGCAGGAGCAGCTGAGATCGGCTTCGCCGGTGTAGCTGCGGCAGATGATACGGCCAGCATGCGGGCTGTATCGATAACATTCTTAGTATCTATATCTTTAAAATTCGCCCTTTGCGCATCCTTAATAGTAACGATTTCACCATCAGCCCCGATAGCGCCCAGATCGGCACCGGCTCTTTTTATAATGATCCCGTCATAGCCTTCCGCTATCGCGATCGCCCACTCAATCTGCATACGCAGCGCCTCGTGCCTTCTTTCAGCGGCAGCAGCATCACTGAATGCGGCATCGACTATCCTCCCGAGATTATTAAAGGCGCTTGCAATAGCTATATGAGACCCTAGAACTGTGGCAATATTCGCTTCTGCGGAGCTTTGCTTTCCGGCCAGCATATTGAAATAAGGACAGTCATATCCCTCTGAATTTTTAAAGCTCGGGATAATGGAAATATAGGCAATGCCCTGCTTTTTAAATTGCTCGCACAGATTTTCGGTATGGAAACCGCCGGTTACAACAATAGCGCTCTTCATACCCTTATCTTTACCTTTCTCCCCCCGCCCCTCAAATTTTATATTTTTCATGAAGGCATCATCACGTTTAAACGAATATTCATAGAATTTTTCTATGTCGGCTCGATAATCATCAAGCCTTCCCATGCCATCATCCAGCCTTGCGTTTATTTTATAAATAGGCGCTTCCCGCTCTATGAGTGACGAGTAATTCTTCATATCGAAGGCATCTTTATTCGCCAGATAATATCTGTAATCCGCCCTCGTCAGGGAGATGTTGAATATATTCTTAAGGATAGCAAGATCTCTGGAGAGCTTATCCAGCGCACGCTGTTTTTCGTTCTGATAGAGCGATTCCCGGATCTTCGTTTCAAGCTCAGTTATCTCGTCCATCACCTTCGCTTTATCGATAGCGGCATATGAGGATATGTATACAATGTATTTTTCCAGCTCGGGGAAATTCTCGACCGAAAGGTCGCTATGTTTAGCCTTACCCAGAAGATACCTGTAAAATTCTTCCTGAGATATTATTCCGGCTTTAAATTCTACTGTTTTTGCCACAAGCTCCTTCACGTTATTCTTCGATAGTTTCTTCTGCAGCTTATCTATAAGCTCATCGCGCTGATTATTGGCCTTGCTGAAATTTATCTCGCCCTCCTGTTTCATAACCTGGTTCAGCAGAAATATGTCGGGGAAAGATTTTATATCGATAAGCTTGTCCTTAGAATTTGCAACGAGATAATTCATGTAATCTTTAAATTCGACATTGCCCGATTTATACTGGTTATACTTAAGGTCCATCTCAAGAAGCTCTTTTGAATATATCTTCATTTTAAGGTTGCTGAGAATATAGCTTAAATTTTTAACCAGCCTGTCGATATCTGCTTTATGCTCCAGCGAGTCACGATAAACCTTAAGATTTTCCACATACAGCTTTATATCTTCTATTCCCCAAAGACTCGCCTTCTCGGGGTTGTTAACAGCAAAGTATTCAGCGCCATTAACAACTCCCTCTTTAACGAAATGGTCGGCTACCCGTTCTCGGACCCTTTTGTCTTTTATGCCGGTAAATGCCGACAGATCGTAATCCTTAGCTCCACCTTCGAGATTTATCTGGTTTACCCCATATTCTTTATTAAAATACTCTATTATATTAGCTATTGTGTGCTGAGCATCATAATTGCAGTGAGCATCCTGGATATGGATAACTGTGGCCCTTGGCTTCTGCCCCTTGACTGCCGGAGACCAGGCATCTTTGACGGTGCCAAGAGACTGCGGGAAAGTAAAAGTATTTACGTTCAGTTCTTTAAAAACGCCCGGACTGACAGGACTGACAGCTCTGTTATCAGGGCCGACGCTAGTAAGCTCTGAGGGCGTTCTGTCAGACCAGGCAATACCGCAAAATATCGTATTAGACAAAAAAGCCATTAAGGTAACAACGGCTATCATTACCTTGAATGGCCTCTTGTAAATTATTCCAATACTCCTATCAGATCTAGCGTCTAACATATCTAATAGCGTCCTTTAATGGTTTTACTTTTTAAAACTTTAAATTAATGAATGAAAAAATATACTTGTCCGAATTAATAATTCTGACAAGTAGTATTTTTCCTAGCGTCTACAATATAAGTTTACCCTATAATATAATTATAGACAAGGGTCAAAAGCTTGCTTTTTTATAGCTTAACAGAATTGTTACTTTTTGAGGATTTTTTTGAATTCTTTGGTAAGAGCAGGAACAACTTCGAACAGGTCACCAACTATACCATAGGTGGCTACTTTGAATATGGGGGCATCCGGATCTTTGTTTATAGCTACGATGACTTTCGAGGACTGCATACCTATAAGATGCTGGATCTGGCCGCTTATACCGCATGCTATGTAAAGCTTCGGACAGACCGTCTTGCCTGTCTGGCCTACCTGGTGCGAATACGGTATCCAACCCGCATCAACAGCGCTTCGGGAAGCACCGACTGCGGCATTTAAAGTTTTGGCTAATTCTTTTATGATAGCAAAATTTTCCGCACCGCCGACACCTCTGCCGCCGGACACGATAATATCTGCTTCCGCTAAATTTACGGTCTCTTCTATCTCCTCGACTATATCAAGAAGTGTTGTGCGCGATTTCAGGACATCGCCGGAATAGGTCTTTCTGATCACCTCAGACTTGTGCCCTTTGTGGATCTCAGCCTCTTTCATTACCTTATGACGAACTGTGGACATCTGCGGCCTGTGATTGGGCGTAACGATCGTCGCCATAATATTGCCGCCAAAGGCCGGACGCGTTTGGAGAAGTAGTCTCTCTTTTTCGTCTATATCCAATCCTGTGCAGTCAGCAGTAAGGCCTGCGTCTATCTTCACAGCAACGCGAGAAATCATGCTCCTGCCTACCGTAGTAGCTCCGCACAATACTATTTCGGGCTTATATTCCTTGATCAGGTCTACCAGGATATTAGTGTATGGGTCGTCCTGATATGATTTTAATTCGGGGGCATCGACTATATATATTTTATCCGCGCCACGCGCGCTGAGTTCGGCTATTTTAGATTCAATATTGTGTCCAAGTATAACTGCGCAAAGTTTAACGCCAAGTTTTTTGGCAAGCTTTTTACCCTCTCCGAGAAGCTCAAAGGAGATGGTCTGTATAACGCCTTTTTTCTGTTCACAAAAAACCCACACATCTTTATACGCCGAAAGATCTTTCTTTTCTACGGCTTCCCTGTTAAGCTCGATAGCTTTAAACTTGCAGGCGGCCACACACGCACCGCAGAGATTGCACTTCCCCATATCGATAACAGCTTTTTTGTTCGCCATGTGGATCGCAACAAATGGGCATGTCTTTACGCAGAATGTGCATCCTATACATTTATCCAGAAGTATCTTTATCGAGCTTGCCATATTAAATAACTATGTCCTTTAAAAGTTCACCCAATTCCTTAGCCACATCGGCAGTATCTCCGCTGAGCATCTCGCCGCCCTTCCTGGCAGGAGGAGTAAATATCTTAACAACTCTAGTCGGAGAACCTTCCAACCCGAGCGACTTAGGTTCGGCTTTAATATCTTCGGCCGTCCACTTCGTTATTTTTGCGGATTTGGCCTTCATCATACCTTTTAATGACGGTATGCGCGGAGTATTGATCTCTTTCACAACAGTAAATAAACATGGCAGCGGGGTCTCAACTATATCGTAACCCTCTTCTGTCATGCGCTCAACTTTTGCCTTGTTCGCTGAAATATCTTCTATTTTTTTAACGTAAGTAACCTGAGGAATGTCAAGGTGTGTCGAAATGCCGGGGCCAACCTGGGCGGTATCACCATCCGAGGCCTGTTTCCCGCATATCACTACATCGTAAGCACCGATCTTTTTAATAGCGCATGAAAGTGTGTAGCTCGTCGCCCATGTATCAGAGCCGGCAAATTTTCTGTCACTTACCAGAATCGCTTCATCGCACCCGAGAGAGATCGCTTCCTTCAATGCATTCTCAGCCTGAAGAGGACCCATCGTTACGACTGTAACCTTGCCGCCGAAACGTTCTTTCAGCCTGACAGCTTCTTCGATCGCGTATGTATCAAACGGATTTATCACACTCTCAACGCCGTCACGTATAAGCGTATTCGTAACCGGGTCGATCTTTACGTCGGTCGTATTTGGAACCTGTTTTATGCATACGATAATGTTCATATTGAATTCGCTTTCGAAATATTATTCGCTTTTAAGGTTTTCTTTAATGAGATTCGCGGCGATAACATTACGCTGGATCTGGTTTGTGCCTTCATATATCTGCGTGATCTTCGCGTCGCGCATATATTTCTCGATCGGGTAATCTCTCATATAGCCGTATCCGCCGAATATCTGAACCGCATCTACCGTAACCTTCATCGCTACGTCGGAGGCAAACATCTTCGCCATCGCTGACTCCTTCGCAACGTTCTTAGCTCCAGAATCAACCATTCTGGCTGTCGCATAAACCAGTGCCCTTGCCGCCTCGATCTGTGTGGCCATATCGGCCATCATGTGCTGAATCGCCTGGAAGCTCGATATCGGCTGGCCAAACTGCACGCGCTTTCTGGCATACCCGACAGCGTGGTCGAGCGCGCCCTGCGCTATGCCAAGAGCCTGAGCCGCAACTCCCGGGCGGGAATTGTCAAATGTCTTCATAGCAACGATAAAACCCATACCTTCTTTAGATATAAGATTCGCTTTGGGTATTTTGCAATCTGTAAATATCACTTCACGGGTAGCCGACGCGCGTATACCCAGTTTCTTCTCTTTAGCTCCGAAATCAACACCTTTTGTGCCTTTTTCAACTATAAAAGCACTTGCGCCTCTGGCGCCTTTGGTCTTGTCAGTCATCGCTATTACAGTATAAATTTCAGCTTCACCGGCATTTGTTATCCACTGCTTTGTTCCATTCAGAATATAGTAATCGCCGTCTTTTTTAGCAGTAGTCTTTATCCCTCCTGCGTCGGAACCTGCCTCAGCTTCTGTTATACAGAAAGCTGCTACTTTGCCCTTCGCTATCTGAGGTAAATATTTCTTCTTTTGCTCTTCGCTTCCGTAAAGTATTATCGGGAATGTCCCTAATCCTGTGCCGGCAAATCCTAAAGCTATACCGCCGCAAGCCTTGGAAAGTTCTTCTGCGACAAGGCACATATCGACGATACCGCCGCCTAAGCCCCCATACGCTTCCGGTATATAAACACCAAAAAGGTCGCTATCGACCAGAACCTTTACTATTTCCCACGCAAACTCTTCAGTCTCATCATACTTAGCCGCTATAGGCGCTATCTTTTCCTTGGCGATCTTGCGCGCCAGATCTCTTATCATCGTCTGTTGTTCAGTCAATAAGTAATCCATTTTTCAGCTCCTATGGTTAGTATGATTACAGAATTTTTAAGTAAACTTTTTAGCGACGAGAGTCGCGTTGTGTCCGCCAAAACCAAGCGCATTGGACATTATCACTTTAACTTTTGCCTGGCGCGGTTCATTCGGGACGTAATCGAGGTCACATTCAGGATCAGGTGTTTCATAATTTATTGTTGGAGGTATAATGCCTTCCTTTATTGCTAATGTTGAAGCTATTAACTCAACACCGCCTGCGGCCCCCAAAAGATGGCCCGTCACCGATTTAGTAGAACTTATTGCAACTTTTTTAGCATGGTCACCAAAAGTTTTTTTGATCGCCTTAGTCTCGATCATATCATTAAAATAAGTCGATGTGCCATGCGCATTTATATAATCTACATCCTGCGGCTTTATCCCGGCATCCTTTATGGCAGCTGTCATAGACCTTACACCGCCATCACCTTCCGGATCTGGCGCAGTCATGTGATATGCGTCGCCACTCATTCCATAGCCGATAAGCTCGCAATATATCTTTGCATTCCTTTTCATAGCATGCTCAGCTTCCTCTAATATAACGACACCGGCGCCCTCACCCATGATAAATCCATCTCTATTTTTATCAAAGGGCCTGCAAGCCTTTTCAGGCTGATCATTATACCCGGTAGAAAGAGCCTTTAAAGCACAGAAACCACCAAAACCCATATGTGTTATAGCCGCCTCAGAACCTCCACAAACCATTGCATCAGCTTCGCCTCTCTGTATTATTCTCATGGCATCGCCTATTGCATGGTTAGCAGTCGCACAAGCTGTAGCAACTGCTGAATTCGGGCCCTTAAGACCTAAGGTAATAGATGTCTGCCCTGAAGCCATATTCACTATTAACATCGGGATTAAGAATGGGGATATTCTGGATGGTCCCTTTTCAGGACCGAGAGCAATGTATTGCCTGTGTTCAGCTTCAACGGTATGAAGTCCGCCTATTCCTGAGCCGACAAGAACACCTATCCTATTCCTGTCTTCCTTATCTAATTGCATACCGGAATCGGCCATTGCCATTTTAGCAGAACATACGGCAAACTGGACAAACCGATCCATCCTCTTTATCTCTTTTGGGGAAAGATATGGGGATGGATCGAAATTCTTTATTTCCGCTGCTATTTTAGCTGTAAAATTGGAAGGGTCAAAACAGGCTAGGCGCTTTACACCACTCCTACCTTCAAGTAGAGATTTCCAAAACTCTTCGATAGTACAACCTACCGGAGTTACCGCGCCGAGACCCGTTACAACAACTCGTCTTCTCTTTTGCATTATTGTAGGGGTTTACTTCCCGGCCTTCTCTTCAATATACCTAAGAGCATCTCCTACGGTAACGAGCTTTTCCGCTTCCTCGTCCGGGATCTCTACGCCGAATTCTTCTTCAAGAGCCATTACAAGCTCAACTGTATCGAGCGAATCTGCCCCTAAATCATCTACGAATTTAGCGTTATCTGTAACTTCTTCTTTCTTAACGCCAAGTTGATCTGCTATAATTTGCTTTATTTTATCCTGAGAAACGTCCATTTTCCCTCCTAGGTTATTAAGCCGCATTGTCGGCTAAGTGCCGATATCTCTGATATCGGCCTTGTTTTTTTACATTACCTACATTACCATTCCACCGTCAACTTGTATTACCTGTCCCGTTATATAGGACGAATTATCACTTGCTAAGAATAGTGCGAGATTTGCAACATCCTGAACAGTTCCGAATTTGGCGAGCGGAACAAATTTCAGCATCTCGCTTTTAACATTTTCGGGAAGCTTTGCAGTCATTTCAGTCTGTATGAAACCGGGGGCAATGGCATTGGCCCTGACATTCCTTGACGCAAGCTCTTTGGCTACTGTCTTGGTTAATGCTATCAGCCCGCCCTTTGAAGCGGCGTAATTTGCCTGGCCGGCATTGCCCATTATACCTATTATAGAGGCCATATTAACGATTCTGCCATCACGCTGCTTCATCATTATTTTTGATACGGCCTTGGTGCAATTAAACGCACCCTTTAAGTTAACGGCAATGACTGCATCCCAGTCGGATTCGGACATCCTTACAAGAAGTCCATCCTTTGTGATGCCTGCATTGTTAACAAGTATATCTATTTTACCGAATTTGTCAAGGGTTTTTTGGACGAAAGTTTCTACCTGGTCGGACTTTGTTACATCCACAACACCAGTCACAGCGCTTCGGCCTAGATCTTCTATCTCTTTTTGAGTCGCAGCCAGGACTTCAGCGTTCACATCGGCCAAAGCTATGTTAGCGCCTTCTTTGGCAAAAGCCAGAGCTATTTCCCTGCCTATTCCTCTCGCACCACCCGTAACTATCGCTACTTTATCTTTTAGAAGCATGTCAGACCTTTCTGTGTTTTTCACTACCCGCAGATGCTACAGCGCGGAACTTGTATCAGCATTATGACAGCAGAGCAAAGGTTTCAGCATATTTTAGCCGTAAACAAATCTTTGTCAAGATATTTTTACCGGAAGCATCTTGCGCCATTTCTGCGCGAAGATCTTGCAGTTCTTTTTTAACAGCCCATAATCGTCTTTTACTATTTTTTTATACTCCCTGGTCTTGCGCGTCATCCCGCCGTTAGCAAGATGGAGCGCGCGGACTTTCACGACGACGTTTTTGAACCCTGCGGCAATGCTCTGCATAGAGACGTCGAGGTCATAGCAATGCATGTAACCATAAGTCTCATCCAACCCCTTTATCTTATCTATAAGCTCACGGCGCATGACAAAACATAGTCCGTCTATAACCGCAACCTCAGCCATATCTTCTTTCATTGGTTCGTTAAGGTCGTCATCCTGAAGACTGTGCTTAAGACTCGCCTCATTTACGCAACCGGTATTATATATCTCCTGCCTTCCCGCAAGGCCTACTATGCCTATTTTTGGATCGCTCTTCATTACAGATATTATTTTTTCCAGCCAACCAGGGTCCAGAACAACCACATCAGTATGTATCACTGCCATGTAATCATACTTAGAAGCCTTTATGCCCTGATTTATCGCGTTTATCGGCCCTACATTTTTATCATTCCTTATATATGATATGTCAGCCTTGTCGCGCATTGAATCAAAGTAGTCCTTAACTTCCGGCCTGGATCCGTTGTCTATAACCACCAATTCAAAAGGAGTTGGAGGTGAATTTTTAAGGATAAAATCGACTGCGAGCTTTGCGTAGCCCAGCTGATTCCACACGGCCATTATGATACTTACACTATCTCTTTGGCTCATAAACACCTTTCGTATACATTAAGGTAAGTTCTGTCACCCTTACCGATACTATCGTACCCATTAACTCATCAGGACCGCTGAACAATATCCTTATGTAATTATCGGAATACCCTGTAAGCAGACCCGAATTCTTATCTCTTTTTGCCTCAACCAGAACTTCCAACTCCTTGTTTTCAAATTTCGACCGATACGTATACGAAGCCATCAGGGCGGCAGTCCGCAGGGTGGTATATCTTCTTCTGGCGATATCTTCGCCCACCGCACCATCCATAGCGGCAGCAGGAGTATCCTCTCTTTTGCTATATGTAAATATGTGCGTTCTTGCAGGCAATATCTGCTTAATAAAATTAAGTGTATTCACAAAATTTGCATCCGACTCTCCCGGAAATCCTACCATGACATCAGTGGATATTGACATACCCTCTACAGCAGACCTTACTTTATCTATAATAGATCTATACTCGGAGGTAGAATATGGCCTGTTCATACGTTTCAGAGTATCATCATCTCCCGCCTGGAGAGGTATGTGAAGATGACGGCACATCCTTTTCGATCCGGCCATAAATTTTATAAGCTCCTCCGTAACGTATCTAGGTTCTATAGAACTCAACCGTACCCGGAAATCTCCGTCTATCTTATCTATGGCCCTCAGAACATCCACCAGGCCTACACCCTTCAAACCCATGCTTTCTGCCATGCCCGGATGAAATAAGTCCCTCCCCCACGCACCCAGACATATGCCTACAAGTATTATCTCTTTAAAGCCGTTAGCCGTAAGACTTTTTACTTCCTCTATTATTTTATCCAGCGGTTTGGACTTCAGGACACTTCTGACGAGCGGAACTTTACAGTAAGAACACCTGTTCTCACAGCCATCCTGAATTTTCAGAAATGCTTTTGTGCGTCCTTTGAATCCGGTGATCGTAAGCTCATCCCGTGAACAGCCGACGGGGACCTGTTCTTCGTTCAATATTTTATCTATCAAACCTTTGTCGGCATTCCGCACAATGTGCGCCACTCCGGGAAGAAATGATATTTCTTCGGAATTTTTTTCAACAAAACATCCCGTGATCACTATCTTAGCCTTGGGATTTGCCCTATGGAACATGCCTACCAGATAACGCGACTCCTTGTCGGCATGATGGGTCACTGTACAAGTATTAATTATGTATATATCGGCGATATCCCTTGCAAGACACTCCTTAAAACCTGCCTTAAGCAATATCTCGCGCATAGCCTGCGATTCGTATTGATTTACCTTGCAACCAAGCGTGTGGATATAAAATCTCTTTGACAAACTAGCTTGTGAATTCATAGTTTAAAATTGACAACAGAGCAAGCCCTGCTGTATCGCTCTTAAGGACCCTCGGGCCCAGGTTTACAGGTTTAAATCCATGCTTCTTGGCGGACTCTGCCTCATCGAGAGAAAAATCCCCCTCAGGACCTATGGCTATAACAACGCTGCCTGACTTAAAATCTTTTATCGCTTCCTTTATAGGAACAGCCTCTTCGCTCAATATCGCTATAAGCTTCAGATCGAAAAGTTCAAATCTTTTAACAGCATCATCAAACCGCGATATATTTGCAACTTCGGGTATGTCCAGCCTGCCGCACTGCTTGGCAGCTTCCAACACGATCTTACGCCATCGCCGAGCCTGTGATTCCTTTTTTGCTTCACTCCAATCGGGTATCGTCCTTTCAGTTAAAATAGGATCGATAGAATGAACTCCCAGCTCAGTAGCCTTTTCAACTATATAATCCATCTTTTCCTTCTTAGGCAGCGCCTGAAGAAGGGTTATTCTGGATGTTTCTTTTTTCTGAGCTGCGCGGGTCTCGGTTATTTCTACCATGAGAGAATTGCGGGACACTTCTTTTATAATCCCCGCATACTCCTTGCCCGTTCCGTCAAAAGTAACTACTTTGTCGGAAAGACGGAGGCGCATCACATCGATGATGTGGTGCGCCTCATTCCCGCTTATCGTTATTATATTTCCCTTAACAGCTTCTGCTGGAACAAAGAACCTGCTCATTATTTTTTTCTGACTGCCACAGCCGCTTTAGGGGCAGGCTGGTTCGGAATAATAAACTCGACAACCGCCTCTTCACCGGCGATTATTTTCACGCTTTTCTTCGGCTGCGCAGGCGTAGCGATAACCTCTACTTCATACTCACCGGGAGCAGCCTCATTGGGATTATTCGAAACAATAGATGCGGTAATCGCTTTAGTTTTAACGTCCTGCAACTTCGCCACAGTCCGCACCTCTTTACCATCCGCATCAAGGGTTTTCACCGTTATGCCGCCCGACACCACACCTAGATCTATCACCGTCTGCTTACCGCCTTCTATTTTTACATTGTCCCGGGTCTGCCTCGGAAGAGTTTGTATATCAATATTATAAACACCCGGTATTATTTCAGCCGGCCTGTTGGTCGTAATAGATGCAACTATAGAATTACTTTTTGGCTCCCTTACCAATGCCGAGAAAAAGGCTTCTTTCTTTTTTGAATTCAGCGCCTTTATGTTGACCGCACCTGTTACAGCTCCTAAATCATAGACTGTCTCTTTGCCTTCATTAACGTTTATGTTCTTATATATCTTCATCGGCACTGTCTCTACCTCGATATCATAAGTTCCAGGAAGCAATTCCTGCATACGATCAGCCGTAAATGCACCAACAAATATGCTTGAATTATTGCCTTCTGAACGGAAAGCCTTTATTCGCAAAGTCTGCGGCTTATTCATTGAATTCTGCATCTTCACGGTCAGCCCGCCCATACCTCTTAAAAATGTCTTCTTCGTATCCGCTTTTAATTTCTCAGCTTTAGAAACAGGAGCGGCCTTCTTAGCCCCTTTAACCACCATAACGGGACGCATCACAAACGCCAAAACAATTATGGCCAGCACTGCCACCATACCTATCAATAACCCCTTATTCTTCATTACCTCCCCCTTTCTCTGCAAAAACTTCTGCGGAAAATGTATAAATTTCCGTTTTTGGATCCTTCCACGCCTCAGGCGAAATCCCCGCCTTATGTACGCAAAGGTACGTAAGAAACTGCTCTCTATTCCACCCCGTCTCTGTCGCAACCTGCGGCAGAAAAACGCCGCTCCTTGAACCCGACCTTATAAGAACCCCATCCCCCGGGATCTTAATGTTTTCATAACTGGAAACTTTTTTAAGCGGCGATAAAACGGAGATCTCTATACTAACATTATCGATATCTTCGGGTAGCAAAGGCGTAAAGCGCGGATCACCAGTTGCCGCTTCGATAGCCATATCGGCTACTGTTTTACATAATGGCCCTCGCCCGATCATATTGCCTATGCAGCCTCTAAGCTCTCCATTTTCGTGTAGAGTTACAAAAGCTCCCATAGTCTGCGTCAGAACAGGATCATTTTCTAAAAACTTCTTCCTTTTACCATCTTTTACATAGCTTGTAAGAGACTCTCTGGCGATCTGTAAAAGCCTATGCTTTTGAGCACTGTTCAGAATTGAAGGCCGCTTCTCGTTTTTTGCTTTTAATTCCTCAACCTTTACCGCTTCTTTATATATAACAGCGCTTAGATACCCCACCACCCTGCTCTTGTCCCCATACGTATCTCCTGAATTTGCATACTTTATTATCTTTATACCATTATAGCCAAGTTTTTCGGCAGCAAGCAATGTTGCGGTAACCGGCATAAGTCCACAAAGCTCACATCTGCCTTCAGATGACGCGTTATATAGATCGTCAGCTTTCATCTTTTTTAAAATTTCCATCAAGCTGCTATCTATAGAATTAGCATCTTTGTATGCATGATAATGCGAAAGATCCGTAGAGGCTACCACAAGAACATCACGCCTGTCTTTTAAAATTGCTGCAAGCGCATCGGATAGTATTTCAGCATCCTTATAATCCTGAGTCCCAAAAGCGACAGGGATGATCTTGGCGCCATTTAACGCAAGCTGAATAAATGGGATCTGCATCTCCACAGAATTTTCGCCTTCAAAAAGGCCGGGCTCAAAACGCAATCTCTGGTTCTGAGATATTAATTGGTCAGCAAGTTTATCATCTATCTGAACGTCACCGATAGGCGTTCTCCAAACCCCCTTGGCATATACCGATATTCCGTTAAAATACTTTCTATGACTGAAACCAACAACTATTACCGTTTTTATATTTTTGCTCTGCGCTGCCTTAAAACCATAAGCAGCGACCGGCCCTGAAAATTGATATCCGGCATGAGGCGAAATCAGAGCAAATAGCTGCCCGTCAATTTTTTCTTTTTCTGCAGCATTCAGGTAAGATTCGAGCAAAGCTGTAAGCTTAGCCTTGTTTTCAGGATACCACGTGCCTGCGAGATCTGATTTTTTTATATCCATGGCAAAAGATGTTGTGGTGAAAAATAACGACACAATGACAAATATTATTGAAAAATGTCTCATAGCCTTTTGTAGTCCCTCGCCTCCTGAGTCAACCTACATAGACTCGGGACAGTTTCACCTTAGCTAGACTACAGCGAAACTGGTGGAGCAGACCGGGTTCGAACCGGCGACCCCCACGTTGCGAACGTGGTGCTCTCCCAACTGAGCTACTGCCCCCGAAATACGTTTCTGCACCTATTTCTGTTTTGTGCTATTCTTTAGCCACCCCAGATAATCATCGCTTCCCATAATTATCGGTATTGCGATTATCTCAGGGACCTCATAGCTATGCAAGCGCTTTATCTCTTTTTCTATCTTTTTAAACTCGGAACGTCTGGCCTTCAAACTAAGAAGAACTTCCCGGGCTTTCTCTATTTTACCGGACCACCAAAATTTAGAAGACACGTTTTTAGTTATATTGGCACACGCAGCGAACCGTTTACTTAAAAGAGAAGAAGCCATACCGTCAGCTTCTTTTAAGGATCGACACATAACCAGAATTATGCAAAAATCGCTGTTCATAGATTTTAAGATTTATACAAAAGGCGGGATACCATTTACTAAGGAATAACCCATGATCAAGCAATGCTAGGTTAATTCTTTTATCATTCCGGTAACAGCATCCTGAATAAGCTCCCAGTCTTCCTGATTATGGATAGCAAATTTCTGTTTCCTCTTCCAGCCGCCGTCCTCTTTCTTCTGCCAAAGATACAAGCAGACCTGTTTCCTGCCGTAACTTTCCAAAAGAACCACCGCGGACCACCACCCAAAACGCTTATTTACCGTCTTCTGCGCCAATACTTTTAAAGGAGCTACTATAGGTACTTGCTCATCATCTCTGAGGCTCTTCTTTTCTTCCATAGCATTCCTCCGATTTGCTGCTATCTCCCTCTGGCAAATCGTCCCGAGCCTCCCCGGCTTTATTAGCCCTTCAGCATGGGACTACACTAAATTTAGCGTCTAAGATAAATCTGATAATCCGAACCTGTCTTATCAACTATAACATGGCCCTCTCTGGCAAGCCATCCTATACTCATAAGGACTCTCTCTTTTTCTGTATCTATGCCCCTCGCTACCTGTGAAAGAGAGCTTTTTCCATGATTATCCAGATAATGCCATATGTCACCGGCTGTAATGCCGATCTCCGTAATCATTTTGCCACCCCCAAGTTTATTAAGCCGCAATACTGGCTAAGTTCCAAGGCCTCCGGCCTCGGCTTTCTTATTGTAACTGCCACACAAAGGACAAACCGATATTTCATCGTGTTTAGAATCTATGTAAGAATGAAAACAAACAGAGCACTTCCATGTATAATCCATATCTTTGCCTATCTGCCTGGGCGCCCTCTTATGCCCAAACAAATACCAAACAACTAAAATAGTTATAGCTGAAAATAATGTATAGAAAAATATTAAAGTAGATATATCCAATTTTATCATAATTATATTAATAGTCAAGGGGCGAGGACATTATTCTTCCTCATAAACCAGCTCGGGCTTATCGCTGCCCAAAGACTCATCTATAAGCATTGTCATAGTCTCATCCCTAAAACGGTGGACGCCCTTATCTGACTCAAATAGCCCTATTGCAGGGGTTGTGCCTGAAGCCGGCAGTTCAGGCAAGCTGTTAAACGCCTCGAGAAACCTCTTTTCAAGAAAGGCCCTCTCTTTAGGCCTTACCTGCAGATCCATACCCCCTTTGCCTAAAAACGGCCCCAGGAATGAGACCTTAGAGAATTTTACAGGCTGGACACTATCAGCTCTTGATACTATTTTTACAGCGGATAAGCAAAAAATATGCCATAAAAAAGAGGCAATAATAGCAATGAAAAAAACACGGTACCCTTCATTCTTAAATATCCTAGCCATATTCTTGACCGCTATCATATCCTCACCTATTAGTGGCAATATTCGCCTGAGAGACACCTTCTTTTCTGCACATATCCCATATTTCAACGACCTTACCCAAAGAAGCGCTGCTATCGGCTTTTATAAGAAGCGGCATATTATTTTTTGCCATAAGCCGCAGATTAGACAGAAGCTCGTCCTGAGATATCTCACGGTCGTTCAGGTAAACTTTGTCGTCTTTGGTAACTGTTATCACCGCACTGTCCTGCTGGACTACTTCGCTAGTTACAGCCTTGGGTAAATTTACACTTATCCCGGGCTGAAATATAAAGCTGGACGTGAAAGCAAAAAATATGAACAGAAGAAAGAAGACATTTATAAGCGGCGTAAGCTCTATCATCCCCTGCACTGTTTTTACACGTCTTTTAAACTTCATACGTATCCCGCCTTGACGAAAGAAGGTTCACGAGGTCCGTAGCACTCCTTTCCATATCATAAACAAGATTATCGACCTGGCTCGTCAGATAATTATACGCTACATATGTTGGTATCGCCACTGCAAGCCCTGCCACCGTAGCTAGGAGGGCTTCCCATATTCCGCCGGCAAGATCACCCGGATTCACTGGAGCAAGGCTTAGCGCCTTCACCTGAATAACCTGGAATGATTTTATCATTCCTGTAACAGTGCCGAGGAGGCCAAGCAGAGGCGCTATGTGCGCGATCGTCGCAAGTATTGGTAAATGTTTTTCCAGTCTGGGTATTTCCAGCTGCGCCGCTTCTTCAACAGCTTCTTTTATCTCCGGCTTAGACCTATCGTGTTTCAATATACCGGCTTTAACTATGTGTGCGATCGGCCCAGGCGTCTTATTACACATCTCGATAGACTCGATTATTTTATTACGTTTAAGCACGGCGGTGATCTCATCCATAAACTTGTCGGCATCTATCCTCGCCCTGTACAAATTGTATATCCTGTCTATGACAACGCCGAACGCAAGCACCGATGACAGGATTATCAAATACATCATCGGTCCGCCTTTTTGTATTATATCCCACATACTATCTATCCTCCTTGTTCCTCTGCCAATCTATCCATTCAAGCCGTTTCTTTGCAAATACCGACTCCTCCACATCCATGTCGGCAAGTTTTTCATATATCTTTTTCGCTTCAGCCGGTTTGTCCAGCCTTTCAAATATCTGTGCAGCTTTTAACTGTGCCCTGACAGACCAAAACTTCCCTTTCGAGAAAAGGTAAGGCACTTTAAGATATTCCTCAACGGCCGTAGAGAGATCGCCCTTCTCCTCAAAGCATTCGGCTATCTCGTATTGCCTCTGAGAATTAAGTTCGGAATTTTCCGTCCCAAGCGCCTTTCTAAGATACCTGATGGCTCCGTCAAAATCTTTAGCATCTTTTTTTATGTGTGCTATCTTTTTGTAGCCTGCCTTGGTAAGATCAGAGTTGGGGAATTTCAACGCCAGCTCTTCAAGTTTCGCGACGGCTTCCTCATTTTTACCTTCGTCCTGCAATGTTACAGCAGCCTGATAAGACGCCCTCTCCACGAGATCGCTCGACGAAAAATTTTCCGCAATGGAATAATAATACTCCCTGGCCTTATCATAACGCGACTTCGAACCATAATACTCACCCAGCCATAATCTTGCATCCGCAGCCATTTTCGAAGCAGGATAATCTTTCAGAAATTTTATAAATTCATCTACAGCCTGCGCGTCTTTCCCCATATTGTAATAGCACCAACCCGCCTGATAGGCGGCCATTGCTCTGACATCCTCACTTCCTTCTTCCTTATTTATGTTTTTATACAAAGGCAGCGCTTCATTGTAGCTCCCGATATTGTAGAGCGAGTTGGCCAGATATAATTTTGCCTGCAGACCCATTTCGCTCGACGGGAATGTATCTAAAAAATTCCTGCATTCAGCCGCAGCCCTTTCAAAATCACCCTTTTTAAAACTCGCTACGGCAAGCCAGAAATTAATTTTCTCCCGCAAAGCAGTATCAGGAAAATTTGCGAGAGCGCTCCTGTATGCAATGATAGCCTGGTCAAATTTACCGGTTATAAGTAATATATTACCTATCTGCACCTGGGCATAATCGGCGACAGGACAATCCGAGTATTTATTAAGAACTGAATCATAGCTCTCCACAGCTCCTTTATAATCTTTCGCGCTTACGCATAGATCCCCTATTTTAATAGCGGCATTTGCGGCCATGTCCGGGTCTTTAGCTTTTGCCTCTGCCAGCCTGAACTGCCGAATCGCGTTGCTATTTTTACCTGTCGCACTATATAAATTACCCAGTTCATAATGCATACTATCGATATATTTTGAATCGGGAAATTTATCTATAGTATCTTTGAGAAGCTCTTCGGCTTCGCTGTATTTTTTTGCCGATAACAGAAGTTTTGCTTTTCTGTAATACGCCTCCGCGATCAGCCCTTCCTTAGGACGCAGCGTTATTATGTTATCATACATTTTAACAGCCTCACCCACCGTCCCGACTTTTTCATAATCCCTGGCCAGCCCCAGGAGAGAAACTGATGTTAAAAAATCATTACCGGATTCAGCCAGGCACTTTTTATACCATTGGATACTTTCATCATAACTGCCTATCTGAAAGAACGCACCTGCCATGCGGTATGCGGCAAATCTTGCCCATCTTGCATTCGGCGAGATCGCAAGGGCACGCTGAAAATACGTCACCGAATCCTTATATCTTTCAAGGTAAAACGTCACTTCCCCTATAAGATAATATGCTTCGGCTGTCTTTTCAGAAACCGGAAATTTTTCAATGAACACCTTAAGGTCTGCTTCAGCTTCTGTATATCTAGCCATCAGGTATTCACATTCCCCTATCCGGAATTGCGCTTCTGCTGCAGATTTTTCAAGAGGGTAATGCGAAACCACTTCCCTGAAACAAAGGACCGCATCATCCAGCAAACCGAGTTTGTAATAACACCAGCCCTTCGAATAAATGGCCAGGCTCATATACTGAGAGGACGGGAGTCCATCTATTATGCGCTGATAAAATTCAAGGGACTTTTTGTAATCACCGTTCTTTGAATATATTTCACCGGACCAGTACAATGCCTCATCCTGTAAGTCGCTGCCGGCCGGCGCATTAAGGACAACTTCAAACTCATACAGCGCCCTGGTAAGTTTGCTCTGATAAAAATAACAGCGCCCCAAAAGAGAATGGGCCTCATATGTGTAAGGCGCATTAGGATGATTCCTGAGAACGGATTCTAAGCGCGTTCCGGCAATATCATAGAGACCGTCCTTAAATGCTTTTTTGGCAAATAAATAATCAGCATCTTCGGTCGTTTCAGCCGCGGCAAAAGCTGCGGACAAAGAAAGAAAAAACACTAAAAAAGCTATCTTCCTCGTAGCCCATTTCCTCATAACCCGTAATTTCATCATCTCAACACTTCCTTAAGATATTGACCGGTATAAGACTTGCCATTGGCAGCTATTTCTTCCGGAGTTCCGCTGGCCACTATTTCACCGCCGCCGTCACCGCCTTCTGGTCCCAGGTCTACTACATGGTCGGCAGTCTTTATCACATCAAGGTTATGCTCTATAACAAGAACTGTATTTCCGTTCTTCACCAAGGTTTGCAAGACAGACAGAAGCTTATCGATATCAGCAAAATGAAGGCCTGTCGTAGGTTCGTCGAGTATATAGAAAGTCCTGCCCGTTGATGTCTTCGATAGCTCGGCTGCAAGCTTTATCCTCTGCGCTTCACCTCCGGAAAGCGTCGTTGCCGACTGCCCCAGCCGTATATAGCCAAGCCCTACCTCGCTTAAGGTTTTCAGCTTATTCCTCACCGACGGTATATTTTCAAACAGGACAAGCGCTTCCTCAACAGATGTGTCGAGGATATCGGCAATAGATTTACCTTTAAATTTTACCTCGAGCGTCTGGGCGTTAAAACGCTTCCCCTTGCAGACTTCGCATTGAACATAAATATCCGGCATGAAATGCATTTCTATCTTCTTTATTCCATCGCCGGCGCATGCCTCACATCTGCCGCCCTTAACATTGAAACTGAAACGGCCGGGCTTATATCCGCGCACCTTTGATTCGGGGAGTTTCGCAAGCAGATCTCTTATGAATGAAAAAGCGCCCGTATAAGTTGCGGGATTCGAACGCGGAGTCCTGCCTATAGGCGACTGGTCTATCACAATAACCTTGTCTATCGCCTGAATTCCTTCAATCTTTTTATGTTCGCCAGGACGCTCTTTTGCGCGGTAGAACTTCTTGGCAAGAGCTTTATACAGGATATCATTGACAAGAGTGCTCTTCCCGGAGCCCGAAACACCCGTCACGCAGACAAACAGACCCAGAGGTATTTCGACATCTATATTCTTAAGGTTGTGTTCACGCGCACCCATTATGCGTATGGCTTTTTTTGCGCTGCACTGCCTTCTCTGTGCTGGTATCGCAATTTCAAACTCGCCGCGCAGATATTTTCCAGTCAAAGAGTCCTTTGATGCCAGAATATCTTCGAGCGTCCCTTCGGCTATGATATAACCGCCGTGCTCACCTGCCCCGGGACCTAAGTCTATTATGTGATCAGCCTGCCGGATCGTTGCCTCATCGTGCTCTACAACGATAAGCGTATTCCCCAGATCTCGCAGAGTTATCATAGTGTCGAGAAGTTTAGAATTATCCCTCTGATGTAATCCGATGCTTGGTTCGTCCAGTATGTATATAACTCCGACGAGTCCGGAGCCGATCTGGGTGGCAAGCCTTATGCGCTGCGCCTCTCCGCCGGACAGTGTATAGCTGGGCCTATCCAGCGTCAGATAATCAAGCCCAACGTTCATCATAAATTGCAGCCTTGCCAGTATCTCTTTCATGACCTGATGAACTATCTTCTCCTGAGTCTTATTCAGGCTTAACCCGGACATAAAAGCATTCAGGTCCTTGATAGACATGGCTGATATTTGCGCAATATTTTTATCTTTAATGGTGACGGCGAGGCTCTCAGCTTTTAACCTCGCTCCTTTGCATACGGGGCAGGGCTGAACAGACATATATTTGTTTATCTCATTCTTCACAAACTCGCTCTCCGTCTCACGGAAACGGCGCTCAAGATTAGGGATAACGCCTTCATAAACTCCCCATCCTCTACCCTTGCCCTCACCATACAGCACCAATTTTTTGATCTCTTTTGGCAAGTCTTTAAACGGTGTGTTGGTATCGAACCCATGCTCCTGAGCAAGGGAACGCATAAGCCTTCTGTAGTAAAGATAAAGTCCCTTTCCGCCGCGACGCCATGCCTCAATAGAATCTATGACAGGCTTGGTTTTATCCGGGATCACAAGGTCGGGATCTATTTCCATTTTGTTGCTAAGCCCGTCACAACCGGGGCATGCGCCATACGGAGAATTAAAAGAGAATATTCTGGGAGTCAGTTCTTCCATGCTTATACCGCAGTCACCGCATGCATATTTTTCATTGAAAAGCACGTCACCCTTTGCGCCGTTCTCCCCTTTGGCTATAATAACGATACCGCCGCCTGCTTCAAGAGCCGTCTCTATGGAATCTGTGAGGCGTTTCTTTATATCGCTTTTTATTATAAGGCGGTCTACAACGACCTCAATATTATGTTTGGCGTTTTTATCTATCTTTATATGACTGTCTATCTCTGATATTTTTCCGTCTATCCTCACCCTGACAAAACCATCCTTCTTCACTTTTTCAAAAAGCTCACGATTTTCGCCTTTCCTGCCACGAACTATAGGCGCAAGCACAAGAATGGCCGAACCTTCGCCCAAAGCCAGAACCTGCTCGACTATCTCCTGTGATGTCTGCCTTTCTATGGGCTTGCCGCATTTGGGGCAATGAGGCGTTCCGATGCTCGCATAAAGAAGCCTTAAATAATCATGTATCTCAGTTTGGGTTCCTACGGTAGATCTGGGATTCGAACCTGCTGTCCTCTGTTCTATACTTATAGCGGGCGACAGCCCATTGATATAATCAACGTCGGGTTTCTGCAGCTGTTCAAGGAATTGCCGGGCATAGCTGGAGAGCGATTCAACGTATCTGCGCTGTCCCTCAGCGTAAATAGTGTCAAACGCCAGAGATGATTTGCCCGAACCGGAAAGCCCGGTAACGACAACTAGCTTGCCCCGGGGTATCGTTATATCAAAATTCTTAAGGTTATGCTCTCTGGCGCCTTTTATGAATATATTTTCTTTTTCCATTAAAGCTATTATATTTTAATATTATAAAGATTACCACAAAAAACAAAGGGACGGAGATACCATCTCCGTCCCTTTATATGATACAACACAAAACAACTAACGACTATTTCTTGCCCTTCTTTTTCTTCTTGCCGCCTACGAGCATCTTCGCTCTCGCGACGTCGCCCTTCTTATCGATGAAGTAGAGGTATCCCTTCGCCTTCTTTACTTCGGGCTTTGCTATTACCTTGCCGCCGCCGCCCTTGGATTTACCTCTGGCCATCTTCGTCTCAACTACATTGCCCTTCTTATCTACGTAATAGAGATAGCCTTTTTTCCTCGTTATCCCTACCGTTGCGACTTTTTCTGCCATTATTGTTCACCCCCCTTCATCTGTGTATTTTTAATGTTGATGTAATCCTCTTTTACCCTTGAAACACTTCTGAATATATTTGTCTTTATAGAATCGCAGTCTTTTTCAAGATCTTTTATGATATTCTTCATTTTGCGCCGCTTCGATGTGTCGGAATTCGGACACCTGCAAACCTGCGACGGAAAACGTGATTCTTTTGCAAATTTTACCGTATTTTTTTCTTCAACATAACACAGAGGCCGTATTATAGTTATCTTGCCTCCGAACATTTCCTGCCTCGGATTAATAGCAGCAAATTCACCCTGATAAAACATATTCAGAAGAAGGGTCTCTACAATATCGTCTTTGTGATGCCCCAGAGCTATCTTCTTACATCCAAGCCTGTCTGCTGCCTGAAACAATGCTTTCCTTCTGTTCCATGAGCACCAGAAACAGGATTCTTTCCTGTCCTTCTCGATCAGGTTAAGCTTTTGAAAATAATATTTCACACCAAGATCTTTGAATATCTTTTTTAGTTTAGGCTTAATTCCTTTGTCGCATGGAAAACCGGTCTCTATATGCACCGCTATAAGTTCGTAACTTACCGGCGCCCACTTTTTCCTCTCAACCAGAAGCTTTAGCATCGCCAGACTGTCTTTGCCTCCGGAAACCGCGACAAGGATCTTGTCTCTATTTCTTATAAGATCATAATCAGCGATAGCTTTACCTATCCTGTTCGATATATAAGCACCAGTCTTAGTCAAAGAACGCATTTTTTAAGTACCCACCCTGACGCTATTCGTTATACCGGACAGTGTTGCTATCGCCGACAAAACGGCCAGTTCGCTGGTCTTCGGATTTGCTTTCGAAGGAACATTTTCTGTCCGTGTAAATATTTTACCGCAATCGCCCTCTATCTCAACCTCGTGAATATTCCTGGTATAGTGCGGAGATGTCACTATCCTGACAAGCGTCCTTTTAGCGCCAAGTCCGGCAAGGCTTAATACGGCTGATACATTAACATTTTGAGGGAATCCCTTAATCGCATCCTCAGCACTGCCTTCAAACACAATAGTCTCACCGGTAATCCCGGACAGGTCGATCTTTTTCTCTTTTATATACGGCGCACCGTCCAGACCCTTGGGCGGCTTTCTCGTGGTAAGCGAAACAGAATTCACTTTGCCGGCAGATGCGGACTTCAACCCGTCAACACCGCACAACGCACCGCTCGGTATATATACCCTGACACCCTTATCACTCGCATCTTTAAGAAGACTTTCTCGGCCGACTATGCCGCCTACGCTCATCATCATGCAGTCTTTGCCCAAGCCGACACACTCTCTCAGGATATCACCTGAAACCTTTGCGCTTGCAGCCTCTATTATAAGGTTACATTTCCCGACAAGTTCCGCCTGTCCCAATATCTCCGGACCAGCCTTAAGGCTTTTTTTAAGAGCGGCTGCTTTGCTTAAATCTGCGTCGCAAATCGCGATCAGTTCAACTTTACCCTTAAGTTCCGCCTGACATGCATGCGCAACCTGCGATCCTATAGTACCGCAGCCTATTATCCCTATTTTCAAACGCTTATTTTCCATTGCAGCCTTTTAATATCCCGCCAGTGCCGCGCCTTGTGCCTCACCGGTAACGGCAAGCATCTTATCAAGAGTCGTTTTCGCTTTTTCACGGATGTCGTCGGCAACCTTGATTTCGTAAACCATATTTTCCAGGCTTTGAGCAACCCATCCCAGTGTTATAAGTTTCATATTTGCACAAATCAGGTGTGAAGTAGGCAGATAAAATTTCTTACCCGGATTTTCTTTCTGCAATTTATATAGAAGCCCTGATTCGGTAGATATTATAAATTCATCAGCCATAGAATTTTTGACGTATTTAAACATCCCGCCGGTCGAACATATATGATCAGCCAATGCAAGAACGCCGGGATTACATTCAGGATGAGCAATAACATCTGCCTTCGGATGCGCGGTCTTGGCCTTAACTATATCCTCTTCCTGCACTCTAATGTGGGTAGGGCAAAAACCATCCCAGAGGATCACATTCTTTTCTGGCAGCTGCGACTGCACATAGCGGCCTAAATTTTTATCGGGGACAAATATTATATCTTTTTCTTTCAGTGCCTCTACCACCTGAACCGCATTGCTTGATGTGCAGGCTATGTCGCTCTCCGCCTTAACTTCCGCAGAGGAATTAACATAGCAGACTACGGCCGCACCGGGATGCTCTTTTTTCTTAGCGCGCAGCTTCTCAGGCGTTATCATGTCGGCCATAGGACACCCTGCTTCCATCACCGGCAAAAGCACTTTTTTGTCCGGGTTGAGTATCGACGCTGATTCGGCCATAAACTGTACTCCGCAAAACACGATCACGTCGGCATCTGTCCGGACAGCGGCTTGCGACAAAGCAAGTGAGTCACCGCTTATGTCAGCTATTTCCTGTATCTCATCGCGCTGGTAGTTGTGCGCTATTATAACTGCATTGCGCTTCTTTTTAAGTTTCTCTATTTTTTTCTTAAGCGCTTCGTTGTATTTCAGATCGCTGCTGCCCTGAGTATTCATTTCATACCTTTCACGATAATATTATCGATAAGCCTCGTCTTGCTGGCAAACACAGCCAGAGCAATGAGGGTCTCACCAGTTATGATTTTAATTTTTTCCAGATTCTTTGTGTCAACCGCGGAAATATAATCGATCCGCATTCCCGGAACGGACGATATCATATCTTCCATCATTTTCACCACTTTACCGGCATCACGTTCACCTGACTTTATTAAACATTCTGCTTTTTTAAGCGCCTCATACAGCACCAACGCATCTTTCCGCTCAGTCGCCGACAGATATATGTTACGCGAACTCATCGCAAGACCGTCGTTCTCCCTTACTATCGGCATAATCTTAATCTCAACACCCATATTAAGATCTTCGACCATCTTTTTCATAACTATAGCCTGCTGAGCATCCTTTTGGCCGAAATATGCAATATCTGGCCTCGTAATATGGAACAACTTTGCTACTACGGTGGTAACACCTTTAAAGTGCCCCGGACGGGATGCACCGCAAAGCTTTTCGGTCAGCCCTGCAACGTCAACATATGTGGAATACCCTTCAGGATACATATCGCCCGCGGACGGATGAAATATGACATCAACACCTGCTGATGTAGCCAGCTGTTCATCACGCTTCATGTCTCTCGGATACTTTTCGAGGTCTTCTTTCGGACCAAACTGGATGGGATTGACGAAGATACTCATAATCACAACATCAGTGTGTTTTCTTGCGGCACGGGCTAATGAGAGATGGCCTTCATGCAGATAACCCATCGTCGGGATAAGGCTAATAGATTTCCCCTCTTTTTTGAAGATCTTCACAAGAGTGGACATCCTGGGTATTGTATCTACTACTTTCACGCTAAATCCTTCCCAATTCTTTTAATCCCCTCAAAACAAATTCTCTTTCCGGGATCTTAGGATGAGGGATCGTCAAACCATCTTCTTCAATAACATCCCGGCCATAATATAAAATATCGAGATCAATCTGCCTGGGCGCATCCTTCACAGTCCTTTTCCTACCAAGCATCTCTTCGATCCGGTTAAGCTCTTTTAAAAGCACGCGTGGCGTCAGGGTTGTATCTATTTCAATAACGCCGTTTAAAAATTTACCCTGCGGTATATCGCTGACAGGATCTGTTTCGTATACCGACGAACTTCTGATAAAATTTATCCCCTTACAATTCTTAAGTTCTTCGATCGCCCTGCTTATATTCTGCTGCCTGTCGCCTAGATT
>JBAYMS010000012.1:0-40427 GCA_041663425.1 Candidatus Omnitrophota bacterium | reverse complement strand
TAATATGCTACGGGTATATTTCTTTTCTTAAGTTCTTTTGCCAGCCGTAGATTAAATCCCGGATAATCTACGAGGATAGCAAGATCCGGTTTTTCAGCGTCTATCCTGGCGAGTATTCCTTTGTAAACTTTTCCGACGGTAAATATATTTTTCCACACTTCCACAAGGCCTACTAAGGCAAGTTTAGATATGTCGAAAAGGACTTCTACGCCCGCATTTTTTGAGAGATCTCCGCCAAGTCCAAAAAATTCAAGATCTGGATCAAGCGTTTTTAAATTTCTGACCAGGTTTGAGGCATGAAGGTCGCCGGACGGTTCGCCTGCTACTATGAGGATCTTTTTTTTACCCATGGCGGTATCGGATTATTTGTGCGCGGAAGGAGTTATTTTTTCAACTATTTCGAGCGCCACTTGCAGGGCGCGTCTTCCTTCTACGCCGGAGACGATAGGTTTTTTATTTGTTTTTACGCATTCAATGAAAGATTTAAGTTCTTTTTTAAGAGGTTCTTTTTTCTTTATCTTTATTTTTTCTTTAATTATTTTATCTTCAGTTTTTTTGAATACCGCCGCCTCCTGTGTAACGTAATCCAAAGAGACGTATGAGTCTTCCTGGAATATGCGCATCTTGCGGACCACATCTTTTGTGACGCGGCTTGCGGTAATATCTGCGATAGTGCCGTCCTGGAAGGTGAGCCTGACATTCGCAACATCTTCAAAATCGGAGATCGTGCTTAAACCGACGGCTTCTATATGAGTTACGTCCTGTTTCATAAGCCCCAGCACTATGTCGATGTCGTGGATCATAAGATCCAAAACAACTCCGACGTCATCGACTCTCTTGTAGAACGGACCAAGCCTCTGGCATTCTATAAATTTGGGTTTTTTGAGATAAGGTTCTATGGCCAGAACTGCAGAATTAAACCTTTCGATATGTCCGACCTGTATTATCAGGTTTTTTGATTTAGCTATTTCTATAAGCTCATCTGCCTCAGACAATGTTTTTGTTATGGGTTTCTCTATTAAGACGTGTATGTTGTGGTTTAAAAATTCTTTGGCGATGTTGTAGTGCAGGCTTGTGGGAACTGCTATGCTTACGGCGTCTACTTTGTCAAAAAGGTCTTCATAGTCGGAATAACTGGCAGTATGGTATTTTTTACCTACTTCAAGGGCCCGCTCTATATTGCAGTCGCATACCCCTACGAATTTAACGTGTTTTGTAAGCCTTGAATATACTTTAGAGTGGAACGTGCCTAGCCTGCCCGTTCCGATAACGCCTACTCGTAATTTTTCCATTCAGATCTCCGGTATTTTGAATTAAAATTATAGCATTAAATAAGGCCATACGCAAGCTAACTTTGCCCTCGACAAAGCCCTGGTGCTGTGATAATATAATGCGAATTTATGAAAAACTATAAAAGACTGATAAAATTCGTTTTTCCGCATTCCTGGGTGCTGGGAATGGCAGTTATATGCATGATAGCGTCATCCGCATTCAGCGGCGTATCCTTGGGTATGATAATACCGCTCGTTGACAATATAATAACGGGCAAGAAGATAGTTGTGCCGCAGGGTGTAGTTCTGCCGCAGGTGCTGCAAGACCTTGTAAATCTCGCTAACTCATTAACACCATTACAGTTACTGAATTCTATGATATTGATCGTCATAGTGCTATGGCTACTGAAAAACTTCTTTGAATTCTGTCAGACTTACCTTATGAACGATGTTGCTCAGCTTGTTATCCGGGATGTTAAAAATATCATTTATAAAAAACTTCTGACGCTCTCCATGGATTTTTACTCCAAAAATGCTACGGGAAAGCTGATGTCCCGCATAACTTACGATGCCGCTATAATAAGGGATTCTGTGTCGACGGGACTAACAGACCTATTCTATCAGCCTATTCAGCTTGTTGTGTATATAACCCTTCTTCTGATGGTTAAGGTATATTTCTCTATATCGTGGGTTTTGATCGGGATAAGCTTACTGCTGTTTCTGCTTGTTATATATCCGGTAGCAAAGATCGGGAAACGCCTCAAATCTATATCGAGACAATCGCAGGAAAAGATGGGCGAGGTTACGACTACGCTGCATGAGACGATCTCAGGTATCAGGGTAGTTAAAGCTTTCTCCATGGAAAATTATGAAGCCAAAAAATTTGCGGACCAGAATCAGAGCCTTTACAAGCTTACAATGAAACAGGTAAAGAGAATGACGGTGGTAAGCCCTATCACCGATTTTGTGGGTATAGTCTGCGTTGCCATAATACTCTGGGTAGCGGCAAAAGAAATAATATCCGGAGCTCTTTCGGCCGGTGCGTTCATAACATTTTTAGTGGCTATCCTATCTGTGATGAAGCCGATAAAACGCCTTACCAATGTTTACACTATAAATCAGCAGGCGATGGCTGCCGCCGAGAGAATATTTGAAACTCTCGACGCTAAATCATCCGTTTCAGAAAAGCCCGGCGCGGTAATTCTGCCTAAGATACATTCCGGGGTCCGGTTTGAAAATGTCTCGTTTAAATATGATTCCAAGGATATATTTAAAGATATAAACCTGGAAGTGCCTGTAGGCTCTGTGGCTGCTTTTGTGGGGCCGAGCGGTGTTGGTAAAACCACTTTGGTTAACCTTGTTCCGAGATTTTATGATGTAAGTTCAGGGCGCGTCACTGTAGACGGAATAGATATACGCGACTGCACCATTAAATCTTTGATGGAGCAGATAGGCATAGTTACTCAGGAGACGATATTATTTAATGATACCGTAGCGGCTAACATAGCTTATGGATCCAGTTCTTATACTAAAGACGATATAATAAAAGCTGCACGCATAGCCAATGCGCACGACTTTATAATGAGGATGCCCAAGGGTTATGATACCGTAGTGGGAGAGCGGGGCTTCAGGCTTTCAGGCGGTGAGAAACAGCGCCTTGCCATAGCCAGGGCCGTATTTAAAGATCCGCCCATCCTTATACTGGATGAGGCCACTTCGCAGCTGGATACTGAGTCGGAGATACTTGTACAGGAAGCCATAGACAGGATGATGAAAGGCAGGACCGTATTTGTCATTGCCCACCGTTTAAGCACCATCAAACATGCTTCAACGATCTATGTTCTTGACCTTGGCAAGGTAGTTGCCAAAGGTTCCCACGAGGAACTTCTCCATAAAGATGGGCTTTATAAGCGCCTTTACGATATGCAGTTCAAGACCTAAAAAGGTATTGCAAAAAAAGCGCTTACATCATATAATATACTACTCAAAAATATGGCCCGTATTTTGGCAGAGCGAAATCCGAGCATTCCAAATTGCAGGTGAAACTCAAAATTTCCTCTGAAAAATTTTGAGCCAAGGAGGGTAATGGTAATAGTATGGTAGAATCAACATTGATGAAGAATCTGTTGGAAGCGGGGGTCCACTTCGGTCACGAGACGAAGAGATGGAACCCTAAAATGAAGAAGTATATATTTGGCCAGAAGAACGGCATCTATATAATCGATCTCGAGAAGACGGAAAACGCTATTGCTAAGGCTTGCGACTTTCTTAAAAGTGTTGCAGGGGCCGGGCAGAACATTCTGTTTGTCGGTACAAAGAAACAAGCTCAGGATATTATAAAAGAAGAAGCTTCCAAGTGCGGCATGTTTTATGTTAATCAGAGATGGCTTGGCGGTATGCTTACCAATTTCCAGACACTTAAGAAGAGTCTCAGGCGCCTGGAAGAGCTTGAGAGAATAAAAGAAGACGGCACCATGGCTAAGCTTTCAAAGAAGGAAGCCTCAAAGCTTACCAAAGAAATGTATAAACTTAATAAGAATCTCGAAGGCGTCAGGGCAATGGAAAAGCTGCCGAAGGCTATGTTCGTCATTGATGCTAAAAAAGAAGATATAGCGGTAAAAGAAGCGAACATACTTAAGATCCCGGTTGTGGCGCTCGTTGATACCAATTCGAACCCCGACGTTATCCAGTATGTTATTCCCGGCAATGACGATGCTATAAGGTCTATAAAGCTCGTAACGAGCACTATCTCCGAATGCATCGCAGGCGGCAAGAAAGCGTTTGCGGCAAGCGAAGCAAAAGCGAAAAAAGAGGCTGAGGAAGAAGCAGCGGAAGAAGCCGGAGAAGAGATAAAGGTTATTGATGAGAAGGTGGAGGAGCTGGTAGCCGGTGATATTAAACTCAAAGAAGACGAAGCTCTCCCTAAGGATGTTCCGATAAAGAGAAAGAAAAAAGTGAAATAAGGATAAGAGAGGGAAAAAATGATAGATGCAATTAAAAAGTTAAGGGAAAAGACAAACGCCGGAGTTGTAGATTGTAAAAAGGCTCTCAAAGAGTCGAACGGCGATGTAGATAAAGCTATAGAGATATTAAGGAAGCGCGGAATAGCGCTTGCTACGAAGAAAGTCGGCAGGCAGACCAAGGAAGGCCGGATCGAAACTTACATTCATCAGGGCGGTAAACTTGGAGTATTGATCGAGGTAGACTGTGAATCCGATTTCGTAGCGAGAAACGATGATTTTAAGACTTTCGTAAAGAACCTGGCGATGCAGGTTGCGGCGTCAAATCCTGTTTATGTCAATAAAGAAGATGTCCCGGAATCTGCAGTGCAGAAAGAGACCGAGATAATAAAGGCACAACTCGTTGGGAAGCCCGCACAGGCTGCCGAGAAGATCATAGAAGGTAAGCTTGCTAAATTTTATGAAGACGCATGCCTTTTAGAACAGCCGTTTGTTAAAGATCCGAGCATGAAAGTTAAAGATGTGGTAGCGGCTAAAGTGGGCACGATAGGTGAAAATATTATAGTTCGCAGATTTGTCAGGTTCCAGGTAGGGGAAGAGTTGTAGAATACATGACAAAATCAGCCTTTAAAAGAGTTGTCCTTAAACTTAGCGGTGAAGCATTGCAGGGTCGCTGGGGTTACGGAATTGATTATGATATCACTGCCTCTATAGCAAAGCAGATAAAAGAGGTCAGGAAGCTTGGCGTCGAAGTCGCCATAGTTATAGGCGGTGGTAATATTTTCAGAGGCGAAGCTGCCAGTGCCAGAGGTATTGACAGGGTTAATGCTGATTATATGGGCATGCTCGCTACAGTTATAAACGGGCTTGCTTTGCAGGATGCTCTTGAAAAGATCGGTGTATTTACCCGTGTCCAGACAGCAATAGCTATGCAGCAGCTGGCTGAACCATTTATTCGCCGCCGCGCGATCAGGCATTTGGAAAAGGGAAGGGTAATCATATTTGTCGGAGGAACAGGCAACCCGTATTTTACGACAGACACTACTGCGGCACTCAGGGCGATAGAGATAGGCGCTGAGGTAATTCTGAAAGCAACTAAAGTAGACGGTGTATATTCTGCCGATCCTATGAAAGATAAGAAGGCTACAAAGTTTGATACCTTAAGGTATATCGATGTTCTGAAGAAGGGCTTGAAGGTAATGGATACCACAGCGACGAGCCTTTGTATGGATAACAAGCTGCCCATAATAGTATTCAACCTTCTTAAAGAAGGAAATATAAAAAGAGTTATAACGGGTGAAAAAATAGGGACTACCGTAAAAGGATAAGAGGAGACGTTATGACAGTAAAAGATATATTACACGATGCCGAAACAAAGATGAAGAAAACGGTTGAGGCTACACAGAGAGATTTTTCCACAGTGCGTACGGGCAGGGCATCTACTGCGATATTGGACAATGTGAAGGTGGACTATTTCGGGACACTGACGCCGATAAAACAACTTGCTGCTGTATCCACACCTGAAGCGCGTCTTATAGTGATTCAGCCGTGGGATAAAGCTGTAATGCCGGAGATAGAAAAAGCTATTCTTAAATCCGATCTTGGCATAGCCCCGACAAATGACGGTAAAGTTGTCAGGCTTTCGATGCCGCCGCTTACACAGGAACGCCGTCAGGAGCTCAATAAAGTTCTTAAAAAAATAGCCGAAGACGGGCATGTTTCGATAAGATCCGCCAGGCATGCGGCTGTCGAAAATACGAGAAAATCGGAAAAAGATAAAGTTATAACCGAAGACGAAAAGTTTAAATTGCAAGACGACATCCAGAAGCTTACAGATAAGTATGTAAAAGAAATCGATACGATGCTGGCAGCAAAAGAGAAAGAAGTTACCAGTTAGTTTAGTTTAAAAGATGTTTTATTGGGCCGCTAGCTCATCAGGTAGAGCACCACACTTTTAATGTGGTTGTGGCAGGTTCGAGTCCTGCGCGGCTCACCAATACAAAAATCCCTCTTTAAAAGAGGGATTTTTGGTTTTTATGCTATAATATAACCTATGCAGAATAAACCCCTACCTAAAATAGCGATTGTTGGCCGTCCAAATGTCGGTAAGTCATCTCTTTTTAACAGGATCGTCGGCGCAAGGCATGCCATTGTAGAGTCTGCCAGCGGGACTACGCGTGACAGGCTTTATGCCGATATTAAACGTTCCGGCAAAAAATTTACAATAATTGATACCGGTGGTTTCGAAGCCTTAAGGCGTAATGATATTACAGATCTTATCCTAAAACAGCTGGACAGGGCCATCGAAGAGGCTGACGTAATATTTTTTGTTACAGACGGCGCGGCAGGTTTATTGCATCAGGACAGAGAACTTGCTTACAGGCTGAGGAAAACCGCGAAAAAAATATATCTGCTGGTTAATAAGGTTGACGATAGATCTCAGAATGCCAAGGCTCTTGATTTTTTTGAACTTGGCCTGGGTGAGCCTCATCCTGTCTCGGCCGTTAACGGTATCGGAATAGACAAATTGCTCGACGAGGTTGCTGAAAATATAGAAAAACCGGAAGCTCATGCTGCTGAGAGAGCCGATGCTATTAAGGTCGCGATCGTCGGCCGGCCGAATGTGGGGAAATCATCATATCTAAACGCCATTTTAAATGAAGAGCGCGCGATAGTCCATTCTATGGCCGGCACTACCCGTGATGCTCTTGATACCGATTTCGAATATAAAGGCCGGGCTTACCGTCTTATTGATACGGCAGGGATCAGGCACAATACTAAACTGGAAGTCGCCGCCGATTTCTATGGAAGCGTCCGGGCGAAGGAAGCGATAAAACGCTGTGATGTTGCTGTGGTGATTGTGGATAGTTCCGACGGATTAAGAGAAGACGATGAGCGTGTGGTAGAGTTTTGTATTAAAGACGGCAAGGCTGTTATTATAGCTATAAATAAGTGGGATCTTGTAAAAGGTGTCGATATCGTAAAATATAAAGAGCTTCTTGTAAAGAAGATGAATGCAATCAGGAATTTTCCCGTGGTATTTATATCCTGCAAGACCAAGAGAAATATTCTTCCGTCACTTGATCTGATATTGCCTTTATATGAAAAGATCCGGAAGACATTCGGTACAACAGAGCTTGAGGAGATATTGAAAGAGCTGAACAATTCTCCGGAAATCCGGAACCGCCGGTTAAAATTTGAATATCTAAAAATGAAAAATGTGAATCCGCCGGTATTTGTGCTGGGGATGAAAACCCTCAGAGGGACAAATGATAACTTAAGGAGATACACCGAGAATTTTTTACGCTCGATCCGTGATTTTGAAGGAATGCCGATCAGTGTAAGTTTCGAGAAAAGGAAAAAAGCCCGTGGCTAAGAAGATATTGGTCCTTTCAGGCAGCCCAAAGAAAAACGGTAATACTATGACGCTCGTCAAATGGTTTACCGAAGGAGCTATCTTAGCCGGAGCTGATGTTGATGTGGTGCAGACAGCGTTTCTTAAATATAAGACCAACGGCTGCGTATCCTGCAGGATATGCCAGAGCCTTCCGAAGTATGAATGTGCCATAGACGACGAGGCGAAGCTTGTCCTGGCAAAAATGGCAATCGCGGATGTGATCGTTATGGCCACACCGTTATATTTTTTCGGGCCGAGCGCGCAGCTTAAACTTATCATTGACCGGATGTTCTCTCTTTATAAATGGGACAATAAGGCCGGGACTATGAAAACTCCCCTGAAAGGCAAAACGCTTGTGCTTATAGCGAGCGCTTATGAGGAGGTCGGCATGAAAGAGCTGGAGGCGCCATTTAAGATAACGGCTTACTACAGCGGCATGAAGTTCGAATCTCTTCTTGTCCCGAATGCGGGTGAATCGGGCGATATAAAGAAGTCAGAGGATGCAAGACAGAAAGCGATAGCTCTTGGTAAAAAAGTAGCATAATTTCACATAGCACTATTCCCTATGAAGCCGAAGACGGTAATAGTTAACGACAAAATGCAGAAAAATTTCCGGTATGTTGTCACGGAACCGGCAGGGAAAAATTTTGACCCGGAATTTAAACCGGAGCTCACCCCAAAACAGATGCTCGCCTTAGGAATATTCGGCGGAAAATACATGACCGATTGCAGGAAAGAGTTTCCTGCCGACTGGTTTAAACAAGCCAAACTCAATCCTAACTGCCATGATCCGGAGCTTAATTATTTCGGAGTGAATGCCAGCCAGCCTCTCTCCGTATGGCGTGAAAAAGGCTGGATATATCCCGACGATCCGAGAGGATGGTTCCAGTGGTATTGCCGTTACTATATGGGCAGGCGTCTTCCCGAAGAGGATGCTTTCCAGATAAAAAGATGGAAGGCGATAAAGAGACATATCGCACAAATCAGGAAAAATTGTGAAATAAAAGATGTAGAATGCCGTCCTAAGCAGCGTCAGGCCGTACTGCACTGGGCATATGACAGCAGAAAAATATAGATGACCAGTATAAAAAGTATATTATCAATAGCTCTCGCTGTGATATTTATTACTTCCAGTATATCTGCCGAAGAGGCAATGCTGAAAAGCCATGTTAAAGCTTTATCTTCAGATATAGGAAAAAGGAATCTTACTTATTATCAGAATTTAGAACTTGCCGCAGGCTATGTAAGAAGAGAGTTCAGGAAATATGGGTACGAGCCGCAGGAAGAGACTTATTATATACCCTCAGGGCCTTACAGAAACCTACCATTAACTAATATTATTGCCGTAAAAGAAGGTGCCGCACAAAAGAACAAAGTAATAGTAATAGGGGCTCACTATGATACATTCCAGGATGCTCCTGGTGCGGATGATAATACTACAGGTGTTGCAGCTGTGCTGGAACTCGCCCGTCTTTTACGTAACGCGGATATTAATAGCACAGTAAAATTTATTATATTTCCCAATGAAGAGACTGACCTGGTATATAAAGACAATGAAATGGGCAGTTATAGATATGCCCAGGGAGCCAGACAAAGGGGGGAAGATATAGAGGCTATGATATGCATAGATATGATAGGCTACTATTCCGACGAGCCCGGCTCGCAGAAATATCCGCTGGCCCTAAAACCGTTTTATCCGGACAAAGGAAACTTTGTCGGGATATGCGGCGATTTTGGATCATACGACCTGGTTAAAAAAACTGTCGCGGAATTCAAAAAAAATTGTGATGTCCCATCGGAGTATATGATAGCACCCGCATCTTTTTTGCCTCAAATAATGCAATCCGACCACAGGTCTTTCTGGACGTTTGGATATAGCGCAGTATGGATCACGGATACATGCATATACCGCAACCCTTATATGCATTCCAGAAATGATTTATACGACACGCTGGACTATAAAAGGATGAGCAAGGTAGTAGATTGCATATATAGATTAGTTCTAAATCTCGGCAAGTAGAATTAGTTGTTAAATATAAAAAAGATAGCTTCCCTCCATTGACTTAACCCGTTAATTAATATATACTTATAAATAGAACGAAAGAGCATACCATCTGAAAAGATGGGACGCAAAGCTTAAGAGCCTAACCCTTAATTTAAGGTATGGTTGTCAGCTGCCGAATTCTGGCCATGACATTTATAGATGTCATGTCGCGAACCTATCTATCGGATGGTAGATAGGTTTTTTGTTTTTATAGGTGAAAGGGGATTTCCAATGCTACCGTCGGGGATAATTACAGTGAAGGAACTGATCCTTTGGGAATATGCCAGGCTGATTTCTGAAGAAGCCTCCGGCACTAAAAATAACTGGTCATTTAATTTGCATAATTTTGAACGATTAAATTCTGACAAAGATACGTGGTTAAAAATAGTGGAAATGGAAAATAAAATAGATCCGAATAAATGTGCGTATTGCGGCAGCCCGGAAGAGTTATTGATTGTGCGCATTGTTCCCAAAAAAATGTGCAGGCTCACAGAGATACATAATATTATAAGGTCGTGTAAAAAATGTAATTTATCAAAAGGCAGCAAAGACCTCCTAGACTGGTGGGCTCGTGATCTCCGAGATAAAATACCGAGAAACGTAATGGCGCGATACCTGAAAATACTTTATATCTGCCATGAATGTAATGGCACGATGGAAAGCTGCGCTTTCGATAAGAACGGAAACCGCGACATCTCCAATCTCAAAAGTGTATTCAAAAAAAACTGCAGTGCAGCTAAGACAAAATTATAAAGATAGGCAGTTGTCGTTTGACGGCATCGTGTGCTATAATACCGATGTCGGAGGAAACCTCAGTGTTTAAAAAAATCTACGATAGTTTAAGGCTTATTTTTTCGCTGGTCATTGTCAGCCCTCTTTTGATCCTGGCGGTCCTTACTATAGTTATAGGCTACCCATTACATTTACTAAAAAAACTTGCTATGAAAAAAATAGCGGTATTTCTCATTCTGTTTTTCTTTGTAGCTTCATCCTCCTATGCAATGAATATTATTGAGAAGATGCTCTACAAAGAAGACACTATAAAAATATATAATACTAAAGTTCTGGTAGTGCCGTTCACCGGCGAAGTGAAATATATATGGTGCGGAAATCCTCAGAATGGATACTGGATGCCGGTTAAAGGGCAGGTAAAACAGCGGTATCAGGCGCTATATGACAAGCAGTAATCCTGATTAGAGCATTAAAAACTTGCATTTTCCGATATATATGGTATACTTATGTTAGGCGCTTATGAGTGCCTGGTAAGTTTAGCCGCCTACCGGAAAGAGTAAATCAGAACGGTAGGCGGGCTTAATTTTGCCCACTTTGTAAACGCGTTTATAAACCAATTTCAGAAAAGGAGAACAGAATATGAAATGTCCATCCTGCGGTAAAAATATCGATGAAGTTGATTGCTCATGCGGTTGGTGCACTTTTTGCGGATCATCGTTTGATGTAAAAGCGTTTGCCCTCGCCAAGGATAAAAAAGATCCGGAATAAGAGCAAAGAGAGTTGCCAAAAAAGCGCGAATAGATTATAATGGCATCATAAAAGGAGCTTTTTTGGACTTCCGGAAATTCGGGAAATTTTTCCTGTCAGATAAAGTATTCATATCAATAATAGCCATCTTTATTATTACGATGGCTATTGTTACATGCTATAGAGGCGGAAAAGACATAAAGGTCGGGCTCTATGGAGTAGAGCAGATGCTTCAGAGGCATTCGCCTTATGATAATCCCACCGATCCTAACAGGCCTATATTCCGCTATGCGCCGGGTTTTACTATTCTGCAGGCACCATTCCTTCTTACGAGCAAGATGACCGCGCCTTTCGAATTTGAACATATCATACCATCTGTATTCACCTGGTATCTTGCCTCAGTGGTCGCTTTTTTCCTAAGCCTTTTATTGATCCTGAAACTTATTCCTGCAGAATCCGCTGAGAAAGCTATGCGCAATTTAAAGATAAGTGTTTATATGGCGCTGCCCCTGATAGCGTATGAGCTTTCCAATAGTCAAAATAAACTGATAGCTCTTGCCTTTGTATTGCTTGCCGTTTATATGTTCGAGAGAAATAGAAATTTTCTATCGGCAATATTTCTATGTGTCGCCCTTACTATTTATATACCTTTATTTTTCTTTGTATTCTATTTCATATTCAGATCCCGCGGTAAATATATTGCAAGTTTTATTCTGGGTGCTATTTTAATATTTTTGGCGATACCATCGATAATATGGGGAATATCGTATAATAATTTTTTACTCAAAGACTGGTTCATGCGCTGCCTGAAGCCATTTTTTATGACGACCTCATATAATACATATATGGAACTCCGGCCTTCCAGCCAGTCGCTGCCAAGCGCTGTCGGCAGGATATTTGTGTGGGGGCAGACTACGCCGTATAAATATTTAATTTCTCCGGAAGCTATCCATATTATGATCCGGGTTTTGTCCGGGTCGATATTTATTATTTCGATATTAACTGTATGGCGAAAAATGAAACCGCGTCTTACAGGCCTTTCATACGCAGTCTTTTTGCCTCTTGCACTTATCACACCTTCTTATTGTATATGGTATACATGGGCATATCTATTCGTTATTTATTATGCCGCGCTTAACTATCTGAGCTGTCGCGATATTTCGGCGAAGGATAAAAAAATACTTAAGGCAGCGCTTGTCATACTTTTTATTTCGAGCTATTCCATAGCGATAATGCCGCTTAACACTATTTCAGTAATGTTCTTCGGGACTTTATTTTTCTGGGCAACTGCCGCTTACGTTATTATTAAAAATGAAATGGTAAAATCATGATAAAAGAAAGTATTTCAGTAGTCCTTATAGCTCACAACGAAGAAGGTGTTATCGGTAAAGTGGTAGACGGTCTTTTAGAGAATTACCGCGATAAAATATTTGAATTGATAGTGGTTGACGATGTCTCTGCAGATAAAACGGCGGAGATAGTTGAGACGAGGATGAAGACCGAGCCGAAGGTCAGGCTGGTCAGACGCCAGGCGCCGTGCGGAGTAGGGAGAGCCATAAAGGCCGGATTCGCCAGCGTCGACAAACGCGCCGCGTATATCCTTACTATGGATAGTGATTTTGTTCAGTCGATAGGAGACGTTGGGAGATTGATCGCGCGGATGGAAAAAGGGGATTGCGATGGAGTCATAGGATCGCGTTTCGTAGAAGGAAGCCGCCTCGAAGTATACCCTCTTACCAAAAAGATAATGAATCGTCTGTTCCATTACGTTGTTTGGTTCCTGTTCAATATCAAACAGAAAGACCTGTCCAATAATTTCAAAATGTATAAACGCGAAATAGTTGAATCAATGCCGTGGCATAGTGATGATTTCGCTATAAATGCAGAAACAGGCATATTGCCGATACTATCCGGATATAAAGTGTGTGAAGTCCCTGTTTCCTGGATCGGAAGAAACGAAGAACAGGGTAAATCGAAATTTAAATTGCTAAAAGTGGGCCTGGGATATATAAAAGTAATACCGTATGCTTTATCGTTCCGTAGAAAAAATCGGGCGCGCATTGTCTATTCCGGTATTTAGTGATATAATTATAACCAAATAACTTAAATAATAAACACTAATAATAAGAACGGACAATGACGGAAAAACTCCTAAAGCATATTTCCGCAATATCATTATTATGTTTATCATTGTCTTTATTTTTCATATCTATCGGTTCCTGCGAAGAAATAACGCCATCCTCACCACTCAGAGAATTTTCTTTAAAAGAGGCTATAGATGTAGCCTTTATGAGCAATAAAGATATACAGATCCAGGAAGAGGCGATCGGTATTGCCAAAGCCGATATCGTTGAGGCTAAATCCGAATTCTGGCCAAAGCTTTCTGCAAAGTATGGCTATACTTATAATGGATATGCTTTTAATCTGGGTTCCCTCGCAGCAGGTTCAAAAAAAGATCCCGGTATCTTTACCGGCTACCAAAACGACAATCAGGCAAGTATTTCGGTAAGTGAAAACGTGTTCAACGGCGGTGCCGATATAGCGATGCTGAAAGAAGCGCGTCTCGGTCTTAAAGTGCAGCAGGAGACTTTGCGTGCGCGTAAGCTGGACGTGGCTTTTGAGACGAAGCGATTGTTTTACGGCCTGCTCCTCGCGTATGAAACAGAACGTATTACCGAAAATCTTTTCCGGCAGGCGCAGGCTCATTACGACGACGTTAAAAGTAAATTTGCGCAGGGGATTTCGTCGAAATTTGACGTTTTGCAATCGAGTGTGCAGGTTTCTAAAGTTATGCCTGAATTGGTCCGGGCGAGAAACGCGATACAGTTAATAAAAGTGGAATTTAAAAAACTGCTAGGCGTTGATATGTTTGAAGATATTTCTATAAAAGGGCATCTGGCTTTTACCCCCTCCGAAATTAAAGAACCTGACTACCTGAAAGAAGCTTATAAGGCAAATCCTCAGATAATACTTAAACTTTTAGGTATAGATATAAGCAAGTGGCAGATAGAATATGCCAAGTCCGGGTATTATCCTCAAGTAGAAGCCGGCTTCGGATACAATTACCGCTCAAATAATCTCAACACGATATTTGATTACAGACACACCAACTGGTCGGCCGGCGTTACTGTAGGACTTTCGATATTTGACGGCATGTCGACTAAAGCGAAAGTTGATGCCGCTAAAGCAAAATATTCTCAGTCACATATAGAAAAAGAGAATGTCACTGACCAGGTTGTCGTATATATTAAGAATGCATGCCTTGATATGAAAGAAGCGGAAGAGATAGTTAAATCGCAAAAAGATGCTATAGTGGAGGCCACAGAGGCTTTAAAGATCGCAGAGATAGGTTATGATAACGGAGTGACTACAAATCTGGATGTGCTTGATATGCAGGTATCGTTAAGCCAGGTGGAGAAGAACCTCGCCGAAGGTATTTATGATTATCTCGTATCGAGGGCACAGCTGGATAGGGTTATGGGCAGGGAATCTTACAGCGAAAATAATTAGCTATGATCACTAAAGTCATAAGGAGAACGATATGGCCGATATAGATAGTAAAATTAAAAATATTCCTAAAAAGAAAATCAAGTTTCTTGTGCCTGTTATTATTCTGATTATTGCCGCCGGTGCCGGGACTGTATTCTTTCTTCAGAAAGAGATGCATAATAATAAATTGATAAAAGTCTCCGGCAATATAGAAGGTAATGATGTGCGGATATCGTTCCGTGTCCAGGGCCAGATAGAGGAGCTTTTAGCAGATGAAGGTGTTGTAATAAAGACGGGCGATATAGTAGCGAAGCTGAATACCGATGAGCTGACAAAGATAAAAGCCGAGGCGGAGGCAGCGCTCAGGGAGGCAGAGCATCAGTACTGGCTTGATAATCTGGATTATGTCCGGGCTGAAAATCTCTTCACGGCCGGCGCGATATCTGCGCAAAAAAGAGATACCGCAAAGACTAAATCAGATACCGATAAAGCCACTATCGACAGACTTAAAGCTCAGCTTGAACTTGCTAATACGCGATTGGGCTGGGCGGATCTTGCTTCCCCGCTTAACGGATATATACTTGTTAAAAGTGCTGAGGAAGGCGAAGTTGTGCAGATAGCCGCCCCTGTATTTACAGCTGTAGATCTGAATGATATATGGGTTACTGCTTATATCAATGAAACTGATCTGGCGCGTGTAAAGTTGGGTCAGGAAGCGTATGTGACTACTGATAGCTATAAGAACAAAAAATACAAGGGCTGGATTTCATTCATTTCATCCCAGACGGAATTTACCCCCAAATATATACAGACAACCGAAGAACGTGTTAAATATGTTTACAGGATAAAGGTAAGGGTAGATAATTCTTCGCTTGAATTGAAACCTGGTATGCCGGCAGATGCATATATCAATCCTTCAGCTCCGCTTATAAATATCGATGCCACCCGTGAAGGGCGCATCCCGCAGGGCAGCTAAATGATCACTATAAAGGCCGAAAATCTTACGCGCAGATTTGGGGCGTTGACGGCGCTCGACCATCTTAATCTTGAAGTTGAGGAAGCTGAGATATTCGGACTGGTAGGTCCCGACGGTGCTGGCAAAACCACCACGATGCGTCTTCTGACGGGCATCCTTGAACCTACAGAAGGCGATGCCTGGGTTTACAATAAACATATAGTTAGAGAAGCTGAGCCCCTCAAAGAGAACATCGCTTATATGTCGCAGCGTTTCGGCCTTTATGAAGAATTGACAGTTCTTGAAAATATTAATTTTTATGCCGATGTGTATGGAGTCTCAAAAGAAAAACGAGAGGGGGAGATCGATCGTTTGCTTGGATTCTCCGGGCTGCTGCCGTTCAAAAAGCGCTTTGCCGGCAAATTGTCCGGAGGTATGAAGCAAAAGCTGGGATTGGCCTGCGCATTGATACATACTCCGCGGGTTTTATTCCTGGATGAACCGACGAACGGCGTGGACCCGGTATCGAGAAGGGACTTCTGGAATATTTTATACGATCTTCTTAAAGAAAAGGTGACGATATTCTGCTCTACTTGCTATCTCGACGAAGCCGAACGCTGCCGCAGGGTTGCCCTTATGCATAAAGGCAAGCTTTTGCGATGTGACTCTCCGGAAGTAATAAAAAAAGAGTCCGGCGTAAAGACTTTAGAAGAGGCTTTTGTTTTGAGGATCAAAGAATATGACCGTGACCACCCCCAATAATATCGCTGTGAGCGTCCAGGCGCTTGAGAAGAAATTTGGCGATTTTGTAGCTGTAAACCGGATCGATTTTTCCGTTAAGCAAGGAGAGATATTCGGTTTCCTCGGGCCTAATGGTGCCGGCAAATCCACTACCATAAGGATGCTCTGCGGCATCATCTCTCCGACGTCAGGTTCCGGTAAGGTCGGCGGTTTCGACATCATAAGGGAGCAGTCCAAGATAAAAGAACGCATCGGCTATATGTCGCAAAAATTTTCTCTCTATAATGATCTTACCGTCGGAGAAAATATCGACTTTTATAGCGGTATATATAAGATACCCCGTAAAGATAAAAAGGAGCGTTTTGAAGCGACTCTTCGAACGGCCGGCCTGGAGGGCATGGAATCAAACCTTACTGCCACCCTTGCCGGCGGATGGAAACAGCGTCTGGCGCTCGGCTGTGCGCTGATTCATAGGCCTAATATATTATTCTTAGATGAACCTACCTCCGGAGTAGACCCTATAACGCGTGCCAACTTCTGGGCAGTCATAAAAGATCTGGCTGCAAAAGGTGTGACCATATTTGTTACGACGCATTATATGGATGAAGCGGAAAATTGCAACCGTATGGTCCTGATATATCACGGAACGATCATTGCTCAGGGCACTCCCAATGAGATGAAGACTGAAAACATGAAAGATGATGTTCTTGAGATAACGCTGCCGGATTCACAGAATTATCTCGCCGGCATAACAGGGCTAGATGGTGTTAAAGAGGCCGCACTATTCGGATCCAATATCCATGCCGTCTCCTCTGACAGCGCTAAGGCTATTTCCGCAATAAGGGGGTTTCTTAAAAAGGCAGAGGTTAAAGATTTTACCATAAATAAGATTTTACCATCACTGGAAGATGTCTTCGTCTCATCTATAGAAAAATATGACAAGGAGCATGCAGCGTAAAAGTGAATCTTAAACGTATACAAGCCATAGCATGGAAAGAATATATTCAGATAAAGCGCGATCCGCGTTCGCTTGGCCTGGCCCTGGCTATCCCGATATTCCTTCTTTTCATATTCGGATACGGGCTATCTCTCGACATAGATCATGTACCTACTGTCATATGGAACCAGGATGCGGGTTCAAAGCTTGCGCGCGATTTCCTTCTCAATTTTAAAAATTCGAAATATTTCAGAATAATAAAATATACAGATAATTACAGAGACATCGAGCATATGATAGATTCGGGTGATGCGATGATAGCGCTCGTTGTCCCGAAGGATTTTTCCAAATATATAGAGTCCGGCCGTCAGGCGCCTTTGCAGGTTATTATGGACGGTTCCGACGCCAATACCGCAACGATAGCGCGAGGCTATGTATCATCAGTTATCGGAAATTACAATATCCAGCTTATATCCAAGGCGCTGTCTACGCGCGGGTTGACTTCGACACGACCTATCGATGCGCGCACCAGGGTATGGTTCAATATGGGGCTCACCAGCACATGGTTCATAGTGCCCGGCGTTATTGCCATGATCATTATGATAATTGCTGCACTCCTTACGTCCATCTGTGTGGCCCGCGAATGGGAAAGGGGCACTATGGAGCAGCTTATATCCACTCCTGTCAAAGCTCCGGAGCTGGTCATCGGCAAATTTATCCCATACTTCGCAATAGGTTTATTGGACCTTACCATAGGCGTTCTTATGGCAAGGTTTTTATTTCATGTTCCTTTCCGGGGTAATTATATTTTGCTCGCGTTCTTAAGTTTTCTTTTTCTCACTGGTGCTCTATCTCAGGGTATCCTGATCTCGATAGTGGCCAGGACGCAGCTTATGGCAAGCCAGATGGCGACATTGACCACTATGCTTCCGACGGTAATACTTTCAGGGTTTATTTACCCTATTTTCAATATGCCGAAGGCTTTACAGACTGTTACATATTTTGTCCCGGCAAGTTATTATATCGTTATATTGCGCGGGCTTTTTTTAAAAGGCAATACACTTACAACGATGTGGGACGAAGCCCTGTTCCTGATATTATTTGCTGTCCTCATGTTCGGCCTTGCGATAAGAAAATTTAAAAAGAAGGTGGCCTGATGAGTTTCGAGAGGATCCGTGCAATAATTGTAAAAGAATTTAAGCAGGTCTTCCGTGATCCGAGGATGAAGACGGTTATATTCATAACCCCTCTCATACAGATAATTTTGTTTGGTTATGCCGCCAATAAAGATATCAACTATGTCCCGACAGCTATCTTAGACAGAGATAATACTGTTGAGAGCCGTGAGCTTCTGCGGGATTTTACTTTTTCGAATTATTTCATACCCAAAGAATATATTAAAACGGAAAAAGAAGAGAATGAAGTGCTTGATGGCGGAACGTCCAGTATAGTTATTCATATTGACCGCGGTTTCGGACGTAATATAGTCGGTGAGAAGGAGGCGCAGGTTCAGGTGGCTGTTGACGGCAGCGATTCCAATACCGCCATGATCATAATGGGATATGCCAACAGCATTATAAATGCATATAACGCGACGACTATGCAGTCGCGGCTTGAACGGCAGGCCCATCAATTTAAGGTAGCATCTGTGCAGATGAGGGATCGGGCATGGTTTAACGGCAATCTCGTCTCCAGAGAGTATTATCTACCGGGCGTTATAGCTACGATAGTTACGATGATGTCCCTTCTTCTGACGGCCATGGCTATAGTGAAAGAGAAGGAGATAGGGACGATGGAGCAGCTGACAGTAAGCCCGATAAAACCCATCGAGCTTATAGCGGGTAAACTGCTTCCTTTTGCTATTATCGCGCTCATTCAGATAACGCTTGTTACGACATTGGCAGTAGGCTGGTTCCATATACCGCTTCGCGGCAGTCTCGTATTGTTACTTCTTTGCACCTGCGTATATCTTTTTACGACGCTGGGGATAGGTTTATTTATTTCCACTATTTCCGCTACCCAACAAGAGGCCATGATGTCGGTTTTCCTGTTTTTTATGCCGACGATGTTATTGTCAGGATTTGCTTATCCTATATCCAATATGCCGCAGCTTATCCAATGGTCAACTATATTTAACCCATTACGTTATTATATGGTAGTTATAAGAAGTATATTCTTAAAAGGTGTGGGCATGGATATCCTGTGGCCGCAGCTTATACCGCTGGCCCTTATTGGAATGGCAGTTATTATCTGGAGTGCCGCCAAATTCCGCAAGAGTATGGGGTAAAAAGGCAATATCTGCCGCTAGGAAGCAGGTTTATCCGTTGCCCGGAATAAGTATTTGTGTTAAAATTCTCCGAGGTATATATGAAACGATATGAACAGTTTGAACATACAGCCGATATAGGGATCCGGGTATTCGGAAAGGACTTGAAAGAACTTTTCGAGAACGCGGCCTTAGGGATGTTTGACCTGATAGCTGATCTGGACGGTATTAAGGCGCCGATAGAGGAATCAGTTGAGGTGGATGGCGATACGTCGGAAGAACTTCTTGTTGCCTGGCTTGATGAGCTGCTATATAGATTTTATACTAAAGAGATCATATTTTCGAAATTCCAGATAGATAGTTTGTCCGGCAACAGCATGAAGGCAAAGGTATTCGGCCGTCCGGTGTCGGTGAATAGGAACAGGCTGAAGACCGAAATAAAGGCTGTTACTTATTCGGATCTCAGGATAGCTAAGGGCAGCAGCGGGTATCAGGTGGAGATAATTTTCGACGTATGACGGTTAGTTTGGGCCAGCTGGAGAAGATAGACGCGTTCAGGTGGCGTATACCTAAAAATTATAAACAGGGTATGCGCACCGACGGTATAATATATGCGTCTGAAGATATGCTTCCGTCGATCCTTTCAGATAAGGCTGTAGACCAGGTTGCAAACGTTGCATTCCTTCCAGGCATAGTGAAGCATTCTATGGCTATGCCGGATATACACTGGGGATACGGTTTTCCGATAGGCGGTGTTGCCGCGACGGACGTCAATGAGGGCGGAGTCATCTCCCCCGGCGGTGTAGGATTTGATATAAATTGCGGGGTCAGGCTTGTCCGGTCGAATCTTTCAGTCAAGGATGTACAGCCGAAGCTTAAAGACCTCGTAAGTGCTCTTTACAATGAAGTGCCTGCAGGGGTTGGATCAAAAGGCGATATCAAAATAAGCGCATCCGAGGAGCGGAAGCTTTTAGCCGAAGGCGCCAGGTGGGTGGTTGAGCACGGTTACGGGTTAAAGGAAGACCTGGAATATACAGAAGAACACGGCGAGATAAAAGGCGCTGATCCCGACGGAGTTTCGCCAAGAGCCTATGAGCGCGGCAAGAGCCAGTCGGGCACGCTGGGTTCAGGCAATCATTTCCTTGAGGTCCAGGTTGTCGATACGATATATGACGATGAGCTGGCCGGAGTATTTGGTATAGAAAAAGATCAGGTCACTTTAATGATCCACTCCGGATCGCGGGGCCTGGGCTATCAGGTTTGCGACGAATACGCGCGGGATTTTATTCACTCGCTTTCTAAATACGGTATAGAGGTTCCTGACAAGCAGCTTGCGGCGGCACCGGTGAATTCACCGGAAGGCAAAGCTTATCTGGGTGCGATGAGATGTGCGGCAAATTATGCCTGGGCAAATCGTCAGTGCCTGATGCATCTTGCGCGGAATGCTTTTGAGCGGGTGTTTAAGGCCGGCCGGAATAACCTTGGGATGGATCTGGTCTATGATGTTGCGCATAACATAGCGAAGATCGAAAAGCATAATATTGACGGTAAAGAAAAAACATTGTGCATTCACAGAAAGGGTGCTACCAGGGCTTTTCCGCCGGGACATCCGGATCTTCCCGCTAAATATAGTAAAGCCGGGCAGCCGGTGATAATACCGGGCGATATGGGGCGCAATTCTTATTTGTTAGTAGGCACGAGCGGTGCCGCTGAGACTTTTTACTCAACATGTCATGGCGCAGGCCGGCTGATGTCGCGCTCCGCAGCCATAAGGGCCTGCAAAGGAAGATCTATATCGAGAGAATTGGAAAATAAAGGTATAATAGTAAAATCGAGCGGCAGGGAAACTCTTGCGGAAGAGGTGCCGGAAGCGTATAAAGATGTTAATCAGGTAGTGAATGTAGTCCACGGTGCCGGTATATCGAAACGTGTATGCCGGATGAGGCCGCTGGGCGTAATAAAAGGATAATCACAAAGGGGTAAACATGCTGGATATAAAATTTATAAGAGAAAATCCTCAGGTTGTAAAAGATGCGTTGAAGGCGCGTAATTCAAAAATAGATCTGGATGAACTGCTTACGCTTGACGAAGAGCGCCGGAAGCTTCTCGCGGAAGTTGAAACGCTGAAGGCCGAACGCAATAAGGCAAACGATGAAATAACGGCCGCAATGAAGGCAAAAAAGAATCCCAAAGAGATAATTGACAAAATGAAGGTTGTTTCCCAAAAAGTAAACGATTTAGATAAAAAAGTGGGTGAAGTAGACCAAAAAATAGCTAATATAGTATACATAATCCCAAATATACCCGATAAAAGCGTTCCCATAGGTAGCCCAGAAAACAATAAGATCGTGCGGGCGTGGGGTAAAACACCTACATTTAAGTTTACCCCCAAAACCCACATTGAGCTGGCGGAGTCGCTTGGCATAATAAGTTTTGGTATTGCCACAAAGATCTCAGGATCAAATTTTGTTCTGTTTATGGGGCAGGGCGCGCGGCTTGAAAGAGCCCTTATAAATTTTATGCTCGATCTGCATACAAAAAAACATGGCTATAAAGAAATTTTCCCGCCGTTTTTAGTTAACAGGCGTTCGATGACTGGCACCGGGCAGCTTCCGAAACTTGAAGAAGATATGTATAAATTAAAGGACGACGACCTGTTTTTAATACCGACAGCCGAAGTGCCTGTTACAAATATACATGCAGGCGATATCCTTGATGAGGAAAAACTGCCGATACTTTACACAGCTTATACGGCTTGTTTCAGACGTGAGGCAGGCTCTTACGGAAAAGATACGAGAGGACTTATAAGAGTGCACCAGTTCGATAAAGTAGAGATGGTGAAATTTACGAAGCCCGAAGATTCATACAACGAGCTCGAGAAGCTTCTCGAAAACGCCGAGGAAGTGCTGCAGCTTTTAAATCTGCCATACCGCGTGATACTTCTGGCGTCGGGAGATATATCTTTCTCCGCAGCCAAATGCTACGACATAGAGCTTTATGCGGCAGGTACCGATGCATATCTGGAAGTATCTAGCTGTTCCAATTTTGTAGATTTCCAGGCTCGCCGCGCAAACATAAGATACAGACAGAAAGGGACTAAAAAAGTAAGTTTTGTCCATACTCTGAATGGGTCGGGCGTGGCGCTGGCCAGGCTCGTCGTAGCGATACTCGAAAATTACCAGAATGAAGACGGCACTGTCAGTATCCCGGAAGCTTTAGTACCTTACATGGATGGAGTAACAGCAATAAAACCGTGCTGAAACTTTTTCTAAAACTCATAATAGGTGTACTTTCCGTACCGATAGCTGTTGGTGTGACGATCGCGTTCTATAAAAATTTAATATTGATAAGTGCGCTCTCGTCGAGTTTATCGTTCTTTTTATGGGGCATTGCTTCTTACGCAGCACTGCATCTTCTGTTCTATAAGCCGACCTATCTTTATGTGCTGGGGCATGAAGCCGTCCACGCTGGCATCGCGTGGATATTCGGCGGCAAAGTGAAATCTTTTAAAGTCTCGGAGAAGGGCGGAAGCGTCGGGACCGATAAATCAAATACCATCATAGAACTTAGTCCTTACTTTGTCCCGATTTATGCTATAATAATCACCCTTATTTACTTTATCATTGCTTCTTCGTATAATATTAACGGTTCGGTATTTATTTTTCTCATAGGTTTTACGCTGGCGTTCCACATGATCTCGACAATAGAAGTGATGAAGATACGCCAGCCCGATATAGTTAAGTCGGGATACTTTTTTTCGATAATAGTAGTTTATGCTTTCAATATAATAGTTATAGCGCTTATGTTTAGCCTGATGTTCCATGATTTTTCGGCAAAGAAATTTTTCATCGACTCATGGAACATGACCAAAGGCGCATACATAGCGGTCTGGAAGCAATTATTCTTTTAGCGGAGGAGTGGCAGAGTGGTCGATCGCGGCAGCCTTGAAAGCTGTTGTGGGCGTAAGTCCACCGTGGGTTCGAATCCTACCTCCTCCGCCATTTCTATGAAGTGGCCTAAGCCATGCAGTCCCGAGAAAGGTAAGTATGAATAAAGCTATAATATTGCGCATAGTGAACATAGCCTTATTCTTATCCTTCATAACACAAGCTATTACCGCCTTTATAATATTGTTCAACATAAATACTCCTTATCCGCAGTTCATATTAGAGGTCCATGAGTATAATGGTATTTTTCTGATCATAGCCATAGTTACGCACATAACCCTTAACTGGGGATGGATAAAGGTGAATTTTTTCAAGAAGCAATAGAAAGCGAATGCCGCATTAAGATATCTTCAAAATATTATCTCCTAATAGTTGTTTCTAAGTGAAAATCTTCTAGCCTACCTATATAAATAGGTGCTATAATAAAACATATGCAAGTTACGACCAGAAAATACTAACTTTCGCCGGGCGAGTAATCGTCCCGGCATTTTTTTATGGGAGGCGTTTATGCAGATAGTTGATACGATATCATTAATTATAGGATCTTTCGGAGTGATTGTGATTATCTGGGGTTCCCTAGTATCAGCAATCGGTCTTTGTTCTGTGGAATTAAAAAGATTCTCAGGAGATAATTCTTTCGCGGGGCGTGCCTTGATAAGGCATCATTTGGGTTTTTATCTTCTAATGGGCCTAGAGTTTATGATTGGTGCAGATATAGTGCGCACACTAATAAGGCCTTCGCTTCAGGAGTTGGCAATCTTGGGATCTATGGTGGCTATAAGAACTGTTATAAGTTTTTTTCTGAACAAAGAGATGGATAAAGGTAACAAAGATAATTAAAAGTAAACAGATATTTTTTTCTGAATGGTTCCTCTGGGAATAGTCAGATATGTAAATGTTGTGCATTATACTACCTTGCCAAAAATTGTGATATAATTACCTAATAGCCGTATACAAGACCTACATAACGAAGGCTTTAAAAATAGGAGGGTATCATGAATATATTTGGAATGGGCGTGCAGGAACTTCTAATAATACTTCTTATCTGCCTTCTCATTTTCGGAGCGAATAAACTTCCTGAAATAGGCCGTGCTTTCGGTAAGACAATAAACAGTTTTAAAAAAGCACTGAAAGAAGAAACCGTCCAGGATACAGACGAATCCGGTAAGAAATCGTAAACATAACCTGTCTATAGGATAAATTTCCGATATGCACGGTGAATTTACGATAATTGAGCATCTTGGAGAACTGCGCAAAAGAGCGCTCTTCTCGCTCGCTGCAATTGTCATCGCAGCTTTAGTCTGCATACCTTTCTCACCACTCATATTAAAATTTCTCAAATATCCTTCAGGCGGTGCTATAGATAAGCTGGTTTTTTTCAGCCCGGAAGAAGCATTCCTTATATATATGCGTATAAGTATGACCGCCGGGCTTGTGATCGCTCTGCCTGTAATACTATTTCAGCTATGGGCTTTCCTTTCTCCGGCTATAGATGCTAAGTTTAGGAAATACGCATTTGTATTTGTATCTTTTTCATTTCTTGTTTTTATATTAGGCTGTGCCTTTTCGTATTTTCTTTTACTGCCTGCCGCATTAAAATTTCTGCTGAATATAGGTAAAGCAGATTTAGAACCGCTCATATCGGCCACAAAATATATATCATTCATTACCGGACTTATCTTAGCCTGCGGAATTGTTTTTGAGATGCCCGTTATAAGTTTTTTCCTGACGAGAATCGGTGTTGTAAATGCCGCGATGCTCAGAAAGAAATTTTTATATGCGTTAATTGTTATCATGATAGCAGCGGCGGTGATAACCCCGACGGGAGACGCATTTAATATGCTGATGCTGGCGCTTCCGATGTTATTTCTGTATGAAGTGAGCATATGGGTCTCGTTTTTTTCTGAGAGAAAGGGGATGAGTCATGAAAAGCGTGTATGAATATTTCAATTCTTTGCTGGATAAAAAAGTTTCCAGGGAAAAGTTTCTCAAGATAACCTTTTCATCTTTAGCGCTTCTCCTGTTGTCCGGATTCCGTCCGCGATCTGCGCAGGCAGTCCAGACGCAATCTTTCGGCAGGCCGAAGAAAACTATAAATACTGACCATGATCTTATCATCGCAAGCGGGGATGATCCGTATGCTATGACGATAAAAGCCGTAGAGGCTATGGGCGGAATGGGAAAATTTGTAAAAAAAGGCGACATTGTTCTGGTTAAGCCCAACATGGGATGGGACCGCACGCCTGAACAGGCAGGCAATACAAATCCTCAGGTTGTCGCCGCACTTGTCGATATGTCATTTAAAGCGGGTGCCAAAAAAGTAAATGTATTTGATATTACCTGTAACGATGCGCGCCGGTGCTATGAAAACAGCGGCATCGAAAAAGCAGCGGTAAAGAGCGGTGCCACAGTATATTATCCGGATGGCTGGGATTCTCTGAAGGCGAAATTTAATTATAAGAGCCAGATGGAGGGATGGCCTATTCTCAAGGACGCGATCGCAGCCGACGTAGTGATAAATGCTCCGGTTTTAAAACATCACAGCCTTACGCGCCTCACGCTTTCGATGAAAAATCTTATGGGCGTGTGCGGCGGGAACAGGGGAATAATCCACCAAAACATAGGAGAGAAACTTGTCGACCTGACCGGTTTTATAAATCCTGAGCTTACAGTGATCGACGCATATCGCGTGCTGGTCCGCAATGGACCTACTGGCGGCAACCTCGCAGATGTTGATACAATGAAAAAGATCATAGTGGCTGCAGACCCGACTCTTGCCGATATAGTTGCTTGCGGTATTGCAGGGGTGGATCCGTCAGCTGTGCCCTATGTGCATAACGCTATACAGCGCAATTTTGGAATTACGGACCCATTAAAAGCTGATATTCTGAAAATAACGGTGTGACTATGAAAAAAATGATAATATTGCGCAGATTGTCGCAGGCATTTTTTTTAACACTTTTCATATACATACTCTGGTCTACCACATATCCTCTCGGCGGTATAATTTTACCGGACGCTATATTTAAGGCTGATCCGCTGATCATGATAATGGTCTCTATGAGCGAGAAGATACTTTTACCCGGTTTTGTTATTTCACTGGTTATGATAGTTGCATCGCTTATTATCGGCAGATTTTTCTGCGGCTGGGTTTGTCCCATGGGAACTACCATCGATATTATCGCATCAGCAAAAAAACATAATGCCGTTATGCCGGACACGAAAAGCGCAATATTGCGGAAACCTAAATTTTATTTTATGGGAATATTTTTTATCCTCGCCCTTATCGGTTGGCAGGTTGCGTGGGTAGCCGATCCGCTTGTCCTTGCCGCGCGGTTTGTATCTATGAACATGATCCCTTCGCTGACGTATCTATTTAACGCGTTTTTTATTTTCCTGATAAGAGACTGCAATATCCAGGGTGTGGTGAAAGACCTGTATTATGCCATGAAACCTACAGTGCTTGGCGTAAAGGCGTTCTACTTTGCGCATTCGTTGGTGATCTTTAGTTTCTTCGCCGTTATTTGCGCGATAGCATTAGTGATCCCGCGTTTATGGTGCCGCTCTCTCTGTCCGTTAGGCGCTATTTACAGCCTTATAGGAAGGTTTTCTCCGTTTCGCAGAAAAACATATGGCTGCATATCCTGCGGGAAATGTCATAACTCCTGCCGGATGGGTGCTATAAAAGAGGATTTCAGTTATTCGCAGGGCGAATGTATTCTCTGTATGGACTGTATTTATGATTGTCCGTCGCACGTTACAAAATTTTCCTTCACCGCTACGCCGTCCGCTAATTCTTCCCATGTAAAAAAAGATAGCGGCAATTCTTCAAAGATATCGCGTAAGAATTTTATACTACTTATCTTTTCGTCATTCTTTGCTATGGGCTCTTTGTTCAGAAAGAAGGGTAGAGGAAATTTTCAGGCCGGAGCTGTTATCCGCCCGCCCGCTGCTTTGGAAGAAGAAGATTTTGTGAATCGCTGCATACGCTGCGGCAACTGCATGAAAGTCTGCATAACGAACGGTCTGCAGCCGGTGATGTTCCAGGCCGGAGCCGGCGGTATATGGACGCCTCAGCTTCTTCCTGAGGCAGGTTACTGCGAATATCAGTGCACATTGTGCGGCCATACATGTCCGACCGGTGCCATACCGTCCTTAAGCCGCGAGAAAAAGATGAAAGTAAAGCTGGGTCTGGCCGAAATAGACCAGTCGATATGTCTGCCATGGGCTAAGCATACGGAGTGCCTTGTGTGTCAGGAACATTGTCCGGTCGCGGATAAGGCGATAAAGCTCAATACATATGGCGGAGGCCCTGCAAAACCGTATATTGACGAAGATCTATGTGTCGGATGCGGTATCTGCCAAAACAAGTGTCCTGTCCGTCCGGAAAGAGCGATTAAAGTGAACCCGGCAAGGTCAGACAGGACAAAGGCTTAATTAGGTTGCTTATAGCTCAATATTTTGTATAATATAACTTGCTTTAGTATTGTATAGATTTATAACAAGGAGAGGTGGCTGAGTGGTTGAAGGCGCACGCCTCGAAAGCGTGTTATCCCGAAAGGGGTACGAGAGTTCAAATCTCTCCCTCTCCGCCATTTTTGTATTTTTAACCTTTCAATTCATTCTTCCATCCACAGTTTTTGCCGTAAATGAAACTTATCTCCAGTCGGTAACGAACGCTGAGAATCGCGCCGCTTCTCCCAATGGATGGATACCGCAGGATAATTCTATTATTACCATACCAGGTGATCATAGCACCGATTCTACATATGGCCTCAAATATGATTCCGACGGTAATCTTGTTGTTAAAAGTGCGACCGCATATAAAGGTGATTCCAGCACGCAATGGATAGATAACCTTTATGTCAATACTCCCAATTATGTTTATCGTCCCACCAGCGATCCTAAATGGACCGCCTCATGGGTTACGACCGGCAACGATATGACAAATTTTTATGAAAATAATAAAGGCACCCCGGCCGCAACCAGCACAGACGCGATCAAGCTTATCGAACGCGGGCTTGGATTGAATGACGACGGATCGCATAATGCCATAATAGAATATACTGTAGTGCCTACAAACGAGTATATTATGAGACCAACCAAGAATCCCGATATCAAAACCTATTCGACGGATTATACCAAGTATGGCGATCCGGCTACGTTTCAGAATCCCGGGGATATGGGTGCTGCCTGGGCAAATTTCTACGGTACCGACGGCACCGATGGATATTATGCCAACTGGAAATCTATAGCTTATCCTGCTTCCGGAGATCCGACTACCAGTAATTATCCCTGGCTACAATTAGGCTATTCTTATTACTACGGGAACACTACCAATCCTCCGACTTTACTTTCCCAGATAAAGGGCATGACTGAGTTTATCATCCTGGCTAGGACGTCCCTTAATGTATATGGTATTTACGCCACAGGGTCATACATATATACAAAAAATAAGGATGGCAGTCTGAGTACCGCTTCAGACGCGCAATTCGGAAATGGTTTTGCCAGCTTTCATATCACCGGAGCTTGTGATAGCATCTGGGCGGGTCATCGTTTTCAGGTGGGAACAAAGACTTCGTCCTCGGACCCTAACCAGATAATTATAGATAGCGGATGTGTTATATCAGGAGGTCAGGGCCTTCTGGTGTGGTCGCTTAATTACGATATCACTAACCATGGAACGTTTACAGGCGATACTTCAAATAAAATAGCGACGACAGGAACTTCTAATATTGCGATACTTTTTGAAGGGGACACGACTGCTTACGGCGGCATAACAGCGCCGTCCGGTGCGGACAATCTGACCAATGCCAGTGATGGAAGCATTGCAGGCACGGCAACGGCGATACAGATAAAGACAGGAGCTGTCAATATTACAAATTCCGGAAATATTACGTCTTCAACGGATGATACCATTTCAATATTAGCCGGCACCAATACGGTAACAAATGATGCTACCGGCCAGATAGGTGCGATTTCCACGGGATACGGGATATATGTACAGAGCGGTACTGCGAGCATTACAAATTCAAATCTTATTTACGGTACCGATGAGGCGGGTGTAGGTGTCGATGGGGGAACCGTTACCATTGTCAATTCAGGCACAATACAGTCTTCGTATCCCGACACCGTAGCTTCAATATGTCTTAACGGCGGAACGACAACAATAACAAATACGGGAACTATAAAGGGTGTGGAGGTAAAATCCGGTGCCGTACTTAATATAGGGAACAATACTCTTACTCTGTCAGACGGAGTTTATACTCAGAATCCGGGATCTACTTTAAAAATGACGATAAATTCTGCCGCAGATTTCGGTAAAATAGTTTCTACTGCCAATGACGCTCTGGTGTTTTCAACAAGCAGTATGTATATAAATATTGGAGGGTATATACCCAATAATACCACCTTTACTAACGTGATAAGCAGTACAGGTGTAAGCGTAGATGCGCCCGATACAATTACTTCCAGTTCTCCTATCTTTACTTTTACAGGCAGCGAAGGGACGGGTGACCATGTAACGCTTACGGCTGTGCGGGCAAATTCTTATAATAGTTTTACATCGAGTTCAAACGCGGCGGCGGCAGGGGTGGTGCTGAATTCTATTGCTGCCTCCGGCAATCCCCAGGGCGACATGCTTACAGTTATAAATAATCTAGATTCCATGACTTCATCCGGACAGATCAACCAGGCTCTCAGTACCCTGACCCCCAACGTTGATAACAGCTCTCCTCAGGTAACGCAGGCTACCCAGGAGCAATTTGTATCAACAGTCCTTGCGCATCTGGACGGATTCAAAAATATCATTAATAATTTACCGGAAGGATTTGACGTATGGGCCAGTGCCTTCGGAAGTTATATACATCAGGCTGAAATGTCACTATCGAATGGTTATAATGCTACCATATGGGGAACGGCCGTGGGAGGAGATATTCAGGCACGCGATAATTTCAGGGTCGGATTATCAAGTGGTTTTGCCCAGGATTTTATCAGAACCAAAGATAGCTCCTGCAGGACCGACATCGACAGTTATCAGGGCACGCTCTACGCAAGTTACTCAAAAGATGCTTATTTTATCGATACAGCGCTTTCATTCGCTTATAATAGTTATGATACCAGACGTCAGGTTGCGTTGGGAGCGCTGGACAGGACGGCGACAGGCGACTATAATGGTCAGCAGTATTCGGGGTATATTGCCGGCGGATATAAATTTACCGGGAAAAATATTGAGCTTACACCGATAGCGTCTTTTCTATACTCGCATCTTCGTCTTAATAGCTACGCTGAAGACGGAGCAGGCGCCCTTAACCTTAAAGTGGATGCTCAGGATTATAATGTAGCGCAGACCGGTCTGGGTATTAAAGCCGGTTATCCGTTTAATATAAAAGCAATATATTCTAAAGTTACCCCGGAGTTAAAATTTAAATGGTTATATGATTGGGTGGGGGATGCGCAGCAAGCCACCTCTACGTTTGCAGGCGGCGGAGGTTCTTTCAGCACCCAGGGATTTACTCCGGCGCAGTCCAGTTATGATTTCGGGGCAAAGATTACCGTCGAGCGCGAAAAGAATATCACCATATCTTTGTGCTATGATCTCGAGATCAAGGAAGATTTCTACGCTCATTATGGATATGCGGATCTAAGATATAGGTTCTGATATTTTGTTCAATAAAGTATAATACTAAATGATGAAGATACTGATAGCAGATGACGAAAAGGAATTTGTTGATTTCCTGGCCGAGCGGTTATCGGGCCAGGGTCATAATATATCTTTAGCATCCGATGGTGCTATAGCACTGGAATTGATTAAAGCCAATGAGTATGATATAGTTTTTTTGGATCATAATATGCCGGAATTGACCGGCCTCGAAATAGCTAAATACGCAAAAGCCAACGGTATAAAAGCTAAGATAGTAATGGTTACAGGTTATGAGCATATGAGCGGGGCTTTTGCGAAGGTTCTTGGGGTTGATGAATATCTGACCAAACCGGTTATGATAAAAGATATAGATGAAGTTGTGAAAAAATACGATATAACAGGAAAATAGTAATGACTGAAAATAAGACAAAACTTAAAACCAGCATAAGGCGTAAAGTTATCATTCTTATCTGTCTTTCAACATTTATAGTTATGCTATTCAGCATAGTTTTTGCATATTTGATCGGATTTAATGCTATCTATGAATCTGCAAGCGATATCCACCGTAAATTTTCGCAGCTTTTAGTAAATCAAATATCTCAAAAGTTCGATTTTGAGATGGAAAATATAAAAGAGATAGCGATTGATCCGGTCTGGCCTGAGGCTGTTGAAACAAAAACGGATGTTGCAAAATTAGTTGCAAAATTAAAATCTATAATGAGTGAAGATGAAAATATATCGGGCATATCGATAATAGATAAAGCTGGAAACGTTGTGGTAAGTTCAGATAAGGCAGTAGGAATACATGTCCCTGAGGCGAAGGCTCTCATGGACTTCTCCTTAGTCAAGCCTGACAGGGTATTTATAGGTGATACAATATTTGATAATTTCTCCAAATCATGGATTATCCCTATTTCTATTCCTATAAAAGATTTAAACGGTGATATTGTAGGACTTCTCAGATTGAGGTTATCATCGTCGAAATTCTTTGCGCCGCTGGCAGGGTTCAGGGTAGATCTTACGGGCCACGCCAGCGTGATAGATGGTAAGGGTAATATCATATATCATCCCGGATTTACGCAAACCAACGTGAGACTTTGCAGTGATAAAGATTACCGTAAGCTATTAACCAGCAAGACAAGATCTGCCATTATATACGACATTAATATCCATAAAGATCTTTTATTTGATTCCTTTTCTGATATAGCTAGACCGGTATTGCTTGATAACGAAAAAGTCTGGAGGGTATTAATAGAGCAGGACTTGAAAGAGATCCTGATACCTTTAAACAGAACGGTGGCATGGCTGATGCTTGCGATAGTATTTCTGCTTGTGCTGATGGCAACCATAGGTTTTGTTTTCAGCACGGTCCTTACCAAGCCGGTCCATGTCCTTTATAAAGCGGCCATTGAGATAATGAAGGGCAACTGGGATTATGATATAGATGTAAAGACAGGGGATGAGATAGAACGGTTTGCCGACGCATTTAAAGAGATGATAGCGACTATAAAGATCAATCAGCACCAACTTATTAAAGCAAAGAGTGAGTTGGAGGCTTTATCAAAAGGCCTTGAAGAAAAAGTCCGCGCCAGGACGATCGATCTTACGCTGGCAAAAGATAAACTTGATACTTATGCTAAAGAGCTGGAGCGCGCAGTAATGGTAAAGTCTGATTTCGTGTCAATGGCATCTCATGAACTGCGCACGCCTCTGGCAGCTATTAAAGAAGGCATAGGTATTGTTCTCGAAGGTAAAGCTGGCGGTGTTACCGAACGCCAGGTGGAATTTCTAGATATGGCTAAAAGGAATGTGGACCGTTTAGCCCGTCTTATAAATGATATTCTCGATCTTCAGAAGCTGGAGCAGGGAAAGATGACAATGAAGATCAGGGATAATAATATAAATGAGACTGTCTGCGAAGTCTGTGAAATGATGTCGCATGTTGCAAAAGATAAGAAGCTTAAAATAATTATGTCATTATCTGAGGATCTTCCAATAATAAGTTTTGATAAAGACAAGATAATACAGGTGCTTATGAACCTTATGTCAAACGCGATTAAATTTACCGAAAAAGGGACTGTAACAGTGAGTACCATTAAGGATAATAATACGGTTCAGGTTTCGGTTTCCGATACAGGTGTTGGCATAAAAAAAGACGATATTCAGTATTTGTTCCAGAAATTTTCACAGCTGGAGATGGGTCTTGAAAGAAAATCCGGAGGGACCGGCTTAGGTCTTATAATTTCAAAAGAAATAATCGAAAGACACAAAGGCAGGATATGGGTGGAGACAAAATTCGGCGACGGCACAACGTTCCATTTTACCCTCCCCATAAAGGAGCGCAGGGCGTAAATATAAAATAAGGAAAGGGGCATCAGTGATGGAGAAGAAACGTATATTATTGGTTGACGATGAAGAGGATTTAGTAAAAGCGGTATCATTCAGACTGGAGCTGGAAGGCTACCATGTGATCGAGGCTGGCGATGGACAAGCTGCATTGGATAAAGTAGAAAGTGAACATCCCGACCTGATCGTTTTGGATCTAATGCTTCCGAAGGTAAATGGGTACAAAGTCTGCGGGTTGCTGAAATCTGACGCTAGATATAAACATATCCCTATAATCATGTTTACCGCTCGGGCACAGGATGCAGATATAAAAATGAGCGAAGAGGTAGGGGCTGATTCATATATAACCAAGCCCTTTGAGCCGGTGGTGCTTATGGCAACCATAAAAGATTTACTGAAAATGGCTGCAGAACCAAAAGATATCAATGGCGAATCTGCCGTTTCTAAAAACTCATAATTGCGGTATAGTTGACGATGCCGGCAAGAGCGTAAGGCTTCGCGGGGTAAATCTCGGCGGCTGGCTTATGATGGAAGGCTATATGCTCTTCGGCCGCAATATACCGGAGCGTGCTTTCAGGGAGTCGTTCGCGAAAGCGCTCGGAGCTGATGCGCTGAATGATTTTACCAGGACTTTCCGCGATACATTTATACGCGAAGAGGATATAGAGATCATAAAGAGCTGGGGTGCGAACTGTGTGCGCATACCATTTAATTACAGGTTAATAGAATTTGAAGACCGGCCATTCAGTTTAAACGAAGAAGGCTTAAGCTATCTGAATAGGGCGGTAGATTGGTGTGAGAAGCACGGACTTTACTGTATATTGGATATGCATGCCGCGCCCGGCTGCCAGAATGGCGGCTGGCATTCTGATTCTTACGGCCATGCGGAACTTTTTTCCAACGATTTCAATATAGACAGATATTTAAGGCTGTGGCATTTTTTAGCGGAGCAGTATAAGGATTCCCCTGCCGTAGCAGGCTATGATGTGCTAAATGAACCCGTCCTTCCTTTTTTAGGCGAACAGACCCTCAAAAATCTTTATGCTAAAGTTACAAAAGAGATACGCGACGCAGATAAGAAACATATAATATTCTTAGAAGGCAATTTCTGGGCGCAGCGGCTTGCGTTTTTAGGTAAACCTGAAGATAAGAATACGGTTTACAGCATTCATACTTACGCACCGTTTGATTTTACGCACAATTTTAAGATAGGATTATATTATCCCGGGAAAGTTTACAGTGTAACGTGGAATAAAGAACGCTTTGAACTTTTAGCCAAACCCTATCGCATGTTCGCCGAATACAATAAGGTGCCTTTGTATATGGGTGAGTTCGGCGTGAATGCGCGGGACGGACATTTTGGTGAGATACAATGGGTCAGTGATATGCTCAGCGTATTTAAAGACAATGATATAAGCTGGACTTATTGGACTTATAAGACAGTTGCGAATTATGCTTTTCCCGACGGAGTTTACAGGTATCTGGATAATCCGCCATGGATAAACCGTCAGGGTCCTGTGTATGGGTGGGAGACTTATAGTGCGTTATGGCCGAAGGAAAAAGGGAGGATGGCTTTTTCCTGGCGCACAGAAAACTTTACTTTGAACGAAAAATTGTGTAATGTATTACGAAAAGGTTTCGCCGAAAAGAAGTAATTTGCGCGGAGAGGTCGCCTAGTCCGGTTTATGGCGCACGCTTGGAAAGCGTGTGTACCGAAAGGTACCGAGAGTTCAAATCTCTCCCTCTCCGCCAGTTTTATGAATAACACAAGCCTTCCTATATTTCAGCGGGAAGGCTTTCTTTTTGATATAATATATAAAACCAAAGGAATCGCCATACAGTGGACGCTAATACTAAATTAAATTTTATAGATATAAAAGGACCTGACGATATTCGCCTTGCCCCCTACAGTTCTCTTAAAGGTAAGCAGTTGGAAAGGGATGGTATTTTTGTAGCTGAGGGGGAGAAGGTAGTCAGGAGCCTCATCGGCAGCGGATGCAAAATAGCGTCGTTCCTTACATCCGCAGGCACTGTTTCAAGATATGGGACTATTCTTAAGGCGGCATCGAAAAGAGGAATTTCTGTTTACGTTGCGGATAACGAATTGATAGAAAAGATAATAGGGTTTCGTTTTCATAAAGGAATTATGGCGATCGGCTATTGTCCTGAAAAACTTACAGCATCCGAAGTGCTTAAAAAAATGGAACGGCCTTTATTTCTCGTAGCGCTCAATGCCATAAATGACCCTCAAAACGTAGGCCTGATAACGCGCAATGCTGCTGCTTTCGGTGTCCAGGCACTGATAGCAGATAATGCTACCTATGATCCGTATTACAGAAAAGCAGTCCGCGTATCTATGGGGACGATCTTCAAGCTGCCGGTCTGTTATGAAAATGATCTGGCGTTAAGTCTCATGCGTTTTAAAAAGAAATACGATATACGTATAATAGCTGCTACTCCCGGTAAAGGTGCCGGAGATATAGCGAAAGCTAACCTTGAGGGTAATATCTGTTTTGTTTTCGGTAATGAAGATAAGGGTGTATCGCGCAGGATATTAAATATTGCAGATGCCGCAGTCCGCATACCTATCTCAAAGTCCGTAGATTCCTTAAATGTCGCCAGTGCCAGCGCAGTATGCCTCTATGAAGCATCCCGCTATCGCAAGCGCAAATAAAATGGTAAAATAATATAAACATATGATATCGATAAAAAATCTATCCAAGCATTATGCTACCAGGGTGCTTTTCGAGGACGTGAGTTTTGATGTCCTTGCAGGCGAAAAAGTCGGGTTGGTGGGGCGGAATGGCCACGGCAAGACGACCTTGTTCAGGATAATTACCGGGCAGGAAGAGCCCGACGAGGGCAAGATATTTAAGCCTAAAAATTACACCATAGGCTACCTTGGACAGCATATGAATTTTACTAAGCCTACGGTCCTTGAGGAAGGCTGCCAGGGGCTGGGCCCGGAAGATATCGGCGCGGAATGGAAGGTAGAGAAAGTCCTCTCAGGTCTTGGTTTCAGTGAAAACGATTTTAAGCGCAGCCCTTCAGAGTTTTCCGGAGGGTTTCAGATGCGTATCGCCCTGGCCAAAGTCCTTGTATCTGAACCTAATATGCTTCTCCTTGACGAACCTACAAACTTCCTCGATATAGTTTCGATCAGGTGGCTTGAGAAATTCCTGAGGTCATGGAAAGGCGAGCTCATCGTTATAAGCCACGACAGGGATTTGGTCGACAGCGTTACAACGCATATCATAGGTATTCATCGCGGTAAGGTTAGAAAGATCAAAGGGACTACCGGGAAATATTACGCCCAGCTTCATAAAGACGAAGAAATCCACGAGAAAAGGCGGCTGGAGGATGAAAAGAAGCGTAAGCAGATCATGGAGTATGTGAATACTTTCCGCGCTAAGGCCAGCCACGCCAAAGCTGTCCAGTCGAATATTAAAAAACTTGAGAAGATGGAAAAATTGGATAAGCTCGAGGAGATAAGGACGCTGTCATTCTCTTTTAATTATGAGCCGTTCCGCGCCCAACAGATAATGGATGTGAACGATCTGACATTTTCATACAGCGGTAAGGAACCGTATCTTATAAGCGGCCTGAATTTTACCGTGAACAGGAACGACAAGATATGTATCATAGGTAAGAATGGGAAAGGAAAGACAACGTTATTAAAACTGCTTTCAGGCAGACTTAAGCCGGTAGCTGGCAGCGTCAAGACGAATACTTCTGCCATGCCGGCTTATTATGAGCAGGCTAATACCGCGGATCTTAACGATGAGTTTACAGTCGAAGAAGAAATAGCGCGCGGTGTAGCCTTTATTGAAAAAGGGCGCGTGCGTGGTATATGCGGCGCTATGATGTTTTCAGGGGATGACGCCGAGAAGAAGGTTAAAGTTCTCTCCGGAGGTGAGCGGAGCAGGCTGCTTCTGGGAAAACTCCTGGTAGCTCCTTCTAATGTCCTTTTTCTCGATGAACCGACGCACCACCTTGATATTGAATCCTGCCAGGCGATGATGGACGCCGTCCGGGATTTCGAAGGAGCAGCGCTGGTAGTAGCTCACGATGAGCATTTTTTAAACGAAGTAGCTACAAAACTGATCGTTTTTAAGAACGACAGAGCTTTTTTATATCCGGGTAATTATAAGGAGTTTCTGGAGAGCGTTGGATGGGAAGAAGACGGCGAGTCAAAGCCTGTCGTGGAGCCGCATGACATTCCGGATGCTGCCGCTCATGTTACACAGGCTATACTCGAAAAGTCTATAGTGCCGGAAGTTGCACCGCTGCTATCAGGCGAAGCCTCTCCTAAAAATGGTGAACCGCGGATGCCAAAGGGGTATAATAGTAAAATGTCGAGAAAAGCGCGTGCAGAACTTAACGCGCTGAAAGCAAAGGTCTTGAAGCCGCTGGAGGCTAAGATCAAAAGCCTGGAGGATGAAATAACCTCTTCTGAGGATAGGATGGCAGATATTAACAGAGATCTCGCAAAAGGCGGGGTCGGCGCCATCCGCAGAAGCGAGCTTTCGAGAGAACTCAAAGAGCTGGCAGAAAAAATAGATTCCTGTTATACTCAGCTTGATGTGGTTATGAAAGAGTACGACGCTGAAAAGCGGAAATTTAACGACGAATAAGAAAGAAAGGATGTTATAATGCGATGGAAAAGAATGCGCATAAAATTATAAAAAAGATCCGTATACGAATACCTGATGTCCCCGGAGCTCTGGGTGTTATTACAATGATGCTTGGAGAGCAGGGCGTTAACATAGATGACGTTACAAAACTGCAGGTGACGTCTAATTATATTGTCCGCGATATGGTAATGTTCTTTGACGACGAAGAGCATTTTCAAACAGCCCTTTCTGCTCTTAAAAAATTTAAACCGTATAAAGTTTTAAGCGTACAGGATGAAGTTCTAAATATACATAAGGGCGGCAAGATAGAGATAAGGCCGCGTGTTAAGGTTGAAACTCTCGGAGACCTGCGCATGATCTATACGCCTGGAGTCGCCAGAGTCTGCAACTATATAGTGCAGCATCCTGAGGCGGCAAGAGAGTATACATCCATAGGAAATACCGTCTGCATTGTTACCAACGGTTCAGCAGTTCTGGGCCTGGGTAATATAGGAGTGCTGGCGGCCATGCCTGTAATGGAAGGAAAATCGCTTATATTGAACAAGATGGCTGATGTAAGCTGTGTTCCTATATTGGTTGATAGTCCCGAAGCCGACCGCCTGGTCGATACTATTTCGGGTTTTGCAAAGACCTTCGGCCTTATAATGCTGGAAGATATAGGCGCGCCGCTTTGTTTTGAGGTTGAGGAACGACTTCAGGAAAAACTTGATATGCCCGTTTTCCATGACGATCAGCACGGCACCGCAACGGTAATATTGGCCGGCCTTATAAAGTCACTTAAGATTGCCGGAAAAAAGAAAACAGACGCCAGAGTGGTTATAAACGGTTCCGGCGCTGCAGGTATCACCGCTGCTCAGATGCTTTTAAGGTATGGATTTAAAGATGTCATACTGTGCGACAGGGAAGGCGCTATATATAAAGGCCGGCATGGCAATATGAACCCATATAAGAATAAGATCGCCATGATCACAAATAAACGTAAAGAAAAAGGCTCTCTTAGAGACATTATTAAGGGTAAGGATATCTTTATAGGGTTGTCAGGCCCCGGGCTTGTTACCAGAGAAATGGTATTGTCCATGAATAAGAATCCTATAATATTTGCTCTGGCTAATCCTGTTCCGGAAATATGGCCCAAAGATGCTCTGGAAGCCGGTGCTTCAGTCGCTCTGGACGGAAGGACGATCAATAATGCCCTTGCGTTCCCTGGGATAATCCGCGGCGCTCTTGATTCCCGGGCCCATAGAATAAATTATGAAATGAAGGTGGCTGCGGCTGAGACGCTCGCAGCGCTTGGCGGAAAGAATGAAATAGTCCCGAACTTTATGAATATGCTCGTGCATAAGAAAGTAGCGCATGCAGTTCTTGAGGCCGCGAAGAAGAGCGGTGCATAGAAGATAGCTGTTCTAAATGTAATATCAAAGTGGAGGTCAGCATGAGCCAGGAAGAGCACATATTGCATGTATTAAAGGAAATGCGTGAATGGACCGCAAATGCCGATAAGCAGATGGCCAGGATAAAATGGTCCCTCTACGGCTTAACGACAATGTTCGTAGTATCTATCATACTATTACTGCTCAAATAGATTAGACGAATGTTCAGAGCGATCATTCTGGTTATGCTGCTGACTATTTCTTCATGTGCTTTTACTGAAACAAACACGATTAAAGCATATGTCGGTAAAGAATTTGTGATCACGCTGGAGGCGAACGCTACAACGGGATATGAATGGCAGCTTGCGCAGCCAATAAATGATAAGCTGATCAAACTTGTCAGTTCCGAGTATAGGCCTTATAAGACAGGTCTTACCGGATCAGGCGGCAGATCAGTTTGGACTTTTAAAGCTATTCAGACAGGTAAAGCTCAGATAAGTTTCAAATATATACGGCCGTGGGAAAAAGGCGTTCCCCCGGTTAATGAAATAAAGTATGTAATAGATATAGCTGCATAACTATCTGTATTGTTATGGGCGGGTGATATAATGCATATTATGCAAGTCACGACTGAAAAATATTAACTTTCGCCGGGCGAGAAATTGTCCCGGCGTTTTTTTTATTATATAAAATTAAAAAATTGTTTAAAAAAACAAGCAGGATGCAAATTGCCTCACAATATTATACGCACAATATCCAAGTCAGGGCTCTGTTCAAGGAAACAGGCCCTAGATCTGGTTATGGCGGGAAAGGTTAAGGCGAAGGGCAGGACGATTCTTGATCCGGGGATGATGGTAAACGGCACTAAGGATATTTTTGTTAATGGTAAGCCGCTACCTAAAGTTAAAAAGAAATATATTTTATTTCACAAACCGCCGGGTTATGTGAC
>JBAYMS010000011.1:0-41144 GCA_041663425.1 Candidatus Omnitrophota bacterium | reverse complement strand
TCTTCCGCATATGCCATGGATGGTTACAAGTCTGGGTGTTGTGACTTCACTGGGTTCGGTCTTATCGGATAAGCAGGCTTTGGAGCATCATGGTATAAAGCTGGATGAGCAGAATAAGACCGTTATTATCCAGGGTTTTGGCGACGTGGGCAGCGGTATAGTGAAGTTATTGCTTACCACATATAAAAAACTTGGTTTTAAAGTAGTCGGTGTTTCCGATATACACGGTGCAATTTATTCTGAAAAAGGTCTCGATGAAAATGAGCTCATGAGGTTGAGGAACAGATTTGAAGCAGGAGAGAAGTTTAAATTGACCGAAGCATATCGCGCCGGCGATGTGGAAAGATATGAAGGTGAGCCCAATGCGGTATTGTATAAGGAATGTACAGCTCTGATACTGGCCGCAGGATCGAATATATTTACAAAAACGAAAGACAATACGAAGCTGATCAAGGCAAAGCTGATCGTAGAGGGTGCCAATAACGCTTTTGAGAGCGGTTTGGAAAACCAGCTTCACGGGATGGGTGTGTTGTATATACCTGGTCCCGTCGCCAATGGCGGCGGCATATATACTTCAACCGAAGAGGTTATACATTTTTATATGGCCGAGCTAAAAGGCCTTAAAGATCACGTCCTGAATGCGATTGCGGATTATTCAGCATCTATAACCAAATCTATTCTAGAGATATATAAAGAAACGGAATATTCAGAGCATCCCTATAAGATAATGCAGATGCTTTCGGAAGATATCCGTTTAGCTAAAAAGCAATTATTGGAAGAAGGACGGACCAATCTTGCCGTCGCCAGACGTGCTGATGTGTATGTAAAAAGAGGGCTGCCTGAAAAGTATGCTTTAATAATAGCCGCATCCGAAATAGCTCATGATAAAATTTACTACGCAGGCGTTAATGTCGCCGACGCTATGGAAAAAGTCGATAGGTTGGCGGGAAGCAAGCTTGCAGAGGCTTTGTTTGAACTCAGCAGGGCTGTCTCTTTTAAGGAAGAGCCTGATAGCGACGTAAGGCTGGAGCTGAAAAAGAAACTCATCGGTATGTTATATGCCGGCAGGCCGGACGTTCTGAGAAGAGTTGCTGCAGAGGCTTTATCTTATGTGTGCGAGGGCATGCTTCCGGAAAATATGAGGGATGCTGTCCTTGCGCTGGAGAAGGTAAGGGGCGAGAATGGCGAAGTAGGGACCTGGGCGCAATGGTCTTTAGATAAGCTGCATGCATTAGAAGGTATTAGTTACGGCAGTGTGCGGGTTCCTGTTCAATCCCCGGAAGAGAAAATAAAAGAAGAAGTTTTTGGGCTTCTTAAAATGAAAAAGTACGGAGATGTTGCGCAAAGATTACAGAACCTGACCGCGCTTTATTCCAGAAAAGCCAATGTTCCTTTGTATGAAATATGGCCTGACACAGAGAGAGACGAAAGTTCTCTTAAGGAACTCAGAATTATCTGCGATGTTTTGAAGAAAACAAAAGAAGGCCGGGAGTTCTTCGTCTCTGATGTCTATGCGAAAATGAGCGGTGTTTTAAGGAGCCGCCTTGCCATATCTTTTGGATTGCCGGTACAGGGTGTTGAAATAACCGATGCGGCGAAGCGGCTGGGTATACTTAAAAAATTAGGTAAGGATGAAAATGAACCCGGGCGTTATCGGGTCATAGCTGTAAAAGGCTGGGATGAATATCTTGTCGTAGATAATAGAAAAGAGCGCGGTTATTATTTTATGTCCTCGGGCAGGCTGCTTGGTAGCTTCGAGCTGGATGAGCCGGCCATACTAAGGGTTTCCGACCTGAAATTTGCATTAAATATCGATACGCTTAAAACGGCTGCAGGTAAATTTAGGGCGGACCTTGAGAACCGTGGTAAGGAAGGGTCGTCGCTTTCTGATATCGTAACAAAAATAGGTATTCCTACGGGACAGGAAGCAGGGGAATATCTCTTCATAGACCTCGGCGGTACAAATCTGCGCGTGGGATTGGTTGAATTTCAGGGTAATGGTAAAATTGTAAAGAAAGACGAGATATCCCGCGCTGTCCCAAAAAATATTATAAACGGAGGCGGCGATACATTATTCAGGCTTATTGCAGATAGGGTAAAAGAATTTACTGAAAAGAATCGTCTTACGGGAGAGCTGAAGGTAGGATTTACCTTTTCTTTTGCTATGAGAAAAGAAGGGGTTAATAGGGGCATTATTACACCTGAGTGCAATGTGAAAGGGTGGAATTTTGATAACTTGATAGAACAGGGTAAAGCGACGGGCGTAGAGCCGGAAGTTGTTACTCTTCTGCATGAAGAATTAAGAAATATTAATTTATCAAATGTCAAAGTTGTCGCGCTTGTAAACGATACTGAAGGCGTCCGTGATACAGGGGCGTATATGAACAGCAAGACGATCGCCGGAGGCGTTTTGGGAACCGGACACAATACAGCTATCCGTGACAGGTATGGCAGGTCTGTTAATCTTGAAAGCGGTGCATTTGATAAATTATTGATGGATCTGGACAATGCGGAAGCCGAATACCTTGATATGCTTGTTGACAATCTTTCTGAAAAGCCCACAGTCCATCCGTTAGAGAAGAAACTGTCCGGGAAATATATAGGTCCGCTCTTTGGATTGACGCTCGAAAGGGAGTTTAAGAGCAACGGTTTATTTAGAGAGCACAAAGGGTTGCTGCCTGACATTTTCAGAGACCATGATTATGAAAAAGAAGAATGCAAAGGTTTCTCCGGGGAAAATTTAAGTGATATCGAGAACGCGTGGATATCCGGAGGGGCAGAATCGGTAAAAGCATATCTTACCGGTTTGGGCATAGTTAACCCAAGTGATCTGGATGCACAGAGGGTCAGAGATGTTGCTCACGATATTATGCTCAGGTCTGCGCAGCTTGCTGCAGCTACTTTTGCCGGTATCGTAATGGAGCGCGAAGGGACCGAAGCACCGCGCGGGGAATATGTTTACGCGGTCGACGGGCCATTACTTTTATATCCAGGTTATAAGAAAATGATGGAAGATACTCTGTCTGGGATATTCGGCAAAGCGTATGCTTCTAAGCTTGAAGTGCTCGAGGCAAAAGACGGCGCAGGTATAGGCGCTGCGATAACGGCGATGATAGTTTCGACTCAGGCCGAAACGCAGGCTCCTGAAATTCGCACTGCTGAAAAGAAGACGCCATCGGTGCTGGACATGATAATGTCGATGATACCCGCAGAATGGCTTAACGGATGGCTGGGTTTAGCCGGTTTTGCCGAAGCGCTTAAAATAGCAAACTATGCCGGCGGCGAAAGAATAAAACCCAATGATGATTCAGTTCTGATCTTCTCAGAAAAAGTTACATTCGGTGAGCGCAAGAGCGATGGAACGTATGAGGAAGGACTCGGTGTGTTGCTGCCGAACTTTATAAAATCAGATGCCAGAGTTGCGGTAATAGCAAGCACACCAAAACAGGAAGCTCTCATCGATGAACTTAATGCAGATCTTCCTGAAAATATGCAGATAGTTTGCGCTGGCAGTATTGCTGAGGCCAGGTCAAAAGCTCAGGCGGCACGTTATTATTATGTTAAGACCGAAGCTGAGGCAGACGCCGGGATCGGGGGAGTTACAAATATTTCTATAATCGTTAAAAAGATCATAGACGCTATAGGTCAAGTTGTTGGTATCGCGGATGGTGCAGTTATACAAAAAATGCATGATGCAGCATTGAGATTCGCGCAGTCCGCATAATACTGTTAGTATTTCAAAAAGTAAGTTTTAGGCTATTGACACCCTGTTAGCCATATAGTATACTTCTATTGAATAAAGGGAGAACTATTTTTTTTGACATGTAATTAAAAACTTTTAAAAAGTATCTCAGCAGGTGGTGTTATGCGCGAAGTAGTTTATAAGAATCTTACATCTATCGGCTCAAGGAAGAAGGACATCTTCTTGAAAGAGGTCTTCGAAAAGGATGGATTGACTGCGAAGACCGAGAGAAGATGTTTTTATTTTATAAAAGATATCAGGCATATGGAAACAGACGAAGAACTTAAAAAATGGCTTGCGGCCGAAGGTGAGTCGAAAGGGCTTAATAAGAGGCAGTTTCATATAATGAAAGAGCATAATGATGCCCACCTTGAGGATAAGATAATATGCAAGATACTCGGGACGTTTTATGCGGTTATAAACAAAAGTATTTATACGATAGGTTTTATGCATTCGTTCAAAGTTCGGTTTGTGAAACCGAGCTTGGCAAACTAAGGCCCCGGGACTTAACTGAAACCGCGGCCTAATAAAATCGGAGGGAACTATGCCTTATATAGCTACGCGAAGGCTGCACAATGTTTTTGGAAAGAAAGTGTCAAGGTATATGACTTACAAGAAGGCTAAAAAGATGTGTCATGAGATAAATAGGGGGATGATGCTTTTAGAGGCACGTTATCTGCGTTCAAAGATGAGTCAGGCATAATATCACCAAAATCAGTATGAGGTTCTTAGAATAAGGAGGGGTCTTAAATCTAAGAACCTCTCTTTTTTTGTATTCCCACCTCAATTCATTTGACTTAATATTATTTATTATATATACTTATATAACTATAAAAATAAAACTATGGAGAATGCTATTTTATGAAAATTTACTTTGATGGAAAGCTTATAGATAGGGACAAGGCTTACGTTTCGGTTTTTGATCATGGATTGCTGTATGGAGACGGTGTTTTTGAGGGGATAAGGGCCTACGATGGATTGGTTTTTCGCTTAGGTGAGCACATAGACAGGCTTTATAAATCTGCGGATGCTATTGAGCTTAAGATTCCTTTGACAAAAAAGGAAATGGAGGAAGCCGTTGTGGCTACGCTCAAGGCAAACAAGCTGATGGATGCCTATATAAGGCCTATAGTTACTAGAGGCGTCGGCGACCTGGGCCTTGACCCGAGAAAATGTGCGAAGCCCACAGTCTTCATTATAGCACATAACATAACTCTGTATCCCAAAGAGATGTATGCTAATGGGCTTAAGATCATTACGGCAAAGACAAGGCGTAATTATCCGCAGGCTCTGGATCCTAGGATAAAATCCCTGAATTATCTTAATAATGTGCTTGCGAAGATTGACGCAATAAAAGCCGGCACAGAGGAAGCGATAATGCTTACTCATGATGGATATGTTGCGGAATGCACCGGCGATAATATCTTTATAGTTAAGAAGGGTGAGCTTATGACCCCGCCCGTAAATATTGGCGCACTCGAGGGCATAACAAGGGACGCAGTTATAAGTCTGGCCAAAAAGACAGGAATTTCTTTTAGCGAGAAAATGATGAGGATAGAGGATGTTTATGCGGCAGACGAAGTTTTTCTTACAGGTACTGCCGCCGAGATAATCCCTGTCGTAAATGTTGATAATAAACAGATCGGAACCGGGAAGCCGGGCGAGGTTACGTTTAAGCTTACCAAAGAATTCAGGGAGCTGACAAAATCCGACGGAGTAAGGTATGAAGTGTGATATTTGCGGAAACCGGGAAGCCACAGTTCATCTTACCGAGATAGTTAACGATAAAGTGACTAAACTTCATCTCTGTGAAGAATGCGCCAGGGAGAAGGGTGCGGAGATGGAAGAGCATTTCGGTTTGAGTGATCTATTGGCTGGCTTAGCTGACCTGGGAGCAGGTATTGAACCGGACAAGACGGAGAAGATAAAATGCCCGGTGTGCGGTTTCACATACAGTGATTTTAAGAAGGTCGGCAGGCTGGGTTGTGGTGAATGCTATGAAGCTTTCAAAAAACAGCTTACCCCGCTTCTTAAAAGGATACACAGCGCTGATCGTCATGTCGGCAAAGTTCCTCTGACGGCCGGTAAGACTGTGATGGATACCAGGAATTTACAGGATCTGCGCGTCAGGATGGAGAAGGCTATCCAGTTCGAAGAATTTGAAGAGGCGGCGAAGCTGCGGGACCAGATAAAAGAACTGGAAAAGAAAGATGAAGGCGGAAAATAACACGATGACGATAGATGATTTTTTAAATCAGGATACAGAGTGGCTCAGGGGAACAGGTCCCAGCGCTAATATAGTCATGTCGTCCAGGACGCGCCTTGCGAGAAATATTGACAAGGTGCCTTTTTCTAACTGGGCAAATAAGAAGCAGCTCGAAGATGTTCTTAATATGGTCGAGGATGCCGTCAGGCGATGCAGTTTTCTGAAGAATGCGCTTTTCGTGAGGCTGAAAAATTTAAGCGAAGTCGACAGGATATTTCTCGTCGAGCGCCATCTGATGAGTCCGGAGCATGCAAAGAATGCAGATTATAAAGCGCTTATAGTTGATCCCAGAGAGATGGTCAGCATAATGGTAAATGAGGAGGATCATCTCAGGATACAGGTTATGCAGTCGGGCCTGAACCTTGCGGAATGCTGGCACATGATAAATGAAATAGATACGGAGCTCAGCAAATCTCTATCTTTTGCTTTTTCGGCTAAATGGGGATATCTCACCGCTTGTCCGACCAATGTAGGGACAGGCTTAAGAGGTTCTACAATGCTTCATCTTCCAGCGCTTGTATTTACAGGACAGATAGGAAAGATCCTGCAGGCTATTTCAAAGCTTGGTATGAATGTGCGCGGGCTGTATGGTGAGGGCACAGAAGCGATGGGCAATATATTCCAGATATCAAATCAGATATCGATGGGGATTACGGAAGAAGATGTGGTCGATAATATCGAAAGAATAACAAATCAGCTCATATCGCGTGAAGACGCAACCCGTAAGATGCTGGTTACTAAAAATAAAGAAGGCTTGTTTGACAGGGTTTCCCGGGCGTATGGCACTCTGAAGAGCGCGCACATAATAAATAGCAATGAAACGGTTGCTCTCCTGTCTGCAATAAGACTGGGAGTTGACCTTGGTATAATTAAAAATATGGATCGCAGGACCGTCAACGAATTATTTCTTTTGACACAGCCGGCGCATTTGCAGAAGCGGGAAGGCAAATTGCTGAATGCGAACGAGCGTGATGTCAAGCGGGCGGATATAGTTAAGGAAAGACTGAAATAATATATTTTATGGAGGTAGTGAATCATGCCGATGTTTAATAGATTTACGGAGCGTGCCAGAAAAGTTATACTTCTTGCCAAGGAAGAAGCCAAGAGGTTTAATCACGACTATATAGGGACAGAACATATCCTTTTGGGACTTGTGCGCGAAGGTGAGGGTGTTGCAGCTGCGGTCCTTGCCAGTTTCGGGCTGAGCCCCGATAAGATCAGGATCGAGGTTGAGAAGCTTGTCCAGCCGGGTCCTACGACTGTAGTGTCGGGCGATCTCCCATTTACTCCCAAAGCAAAAAAAGTTATAGAGCTTGCGATGGAAGAGGCGCGTTCCTTAGGACATAACTATATCGGCACTGAGCACCTTCTTTTAGGTCTCATACGTGAAGGTGAAGGCGTTGCGTCCCAGGTTCTGGTAAATCTCGGACTTGAACTTGAAAAGGTCAGGGACGAAGTTATGAACCTCTTGGGCTCGGAAGTTCCCGGGTATGAAATGGGGCAGAAAGTTTCTCACGCCAAGACGCCGGCCCTCGACGCATTTGGGCGGGACCTTACCAAACTTGCGAAAGACGGTAAGCTCGATCCCGTTATAGGCCGGAAGAACGAGATCGAACGCGTCATACAAATATTATCTCGACGTACAAAAAACAATCCCGTACTTCTTGGTGAGGCGGGTGTAGGTAAAACTGCTATAGTGGAAGGGCTCGCCCAGAAAATAATTTCCGGCGATGTTCCGGAGCTGCTTAAGGATAAGCGCCTGATAATTTTAGACTTAGCCCTTATGGTGGCGGGCACTAAATACCGCGGGCAATTTGAAGAACGTATCAAAGCTGTTATGGACGAGATAAAACGCTCTGAAGATGTTATTGTATTTATAGATGAATTACATACTCTTGTCGGGGCGGGCGGCGCCGAAGGCGCTATTGATGCCTCTAATATATTAAAACCTGCGCTGTCCAGAGGTGAAATACAGTGTATAGGCGCGACCACGCTGGATGAATTCAGAAAGCACATTGAAAAAGACGCGGCATTGGAGCGGCGTTTCCAGACGATCATGGTCGAGCCTCCGAGTGTTGTGGAGACCGTAGAGATACTCAAAGGCCTTCGTGACAGATATGAGGCGCATCATAGGGTGAAATTTACAGATGAAGCCGTAAAGGCAGCCGCGGAGCTTTCCGACCGTTATATAAGTGGCAGATATCTTCCGGACAAGGCGATCGATCTGATCGACGAAGCAGGCTCACGCGCGCGTCTTTCTGTAATGACCGCGCCCCCGGATGTCAAACATATCGAAGATAAGATGGCGGTTGTAAAGCAGGAAAAGGAAGCCGCTGTAAAGAACCAGGATTTTGAGAAAGCCGCAAAATTCCGGGACGAGGAAAGAAAGTTAAAGGAAGAGCTTAATAGGATAAGGAAAGAATGGAAAGAGTCTAAGGGTAAGATAGAACCTAAGGTAACGGATGATGATATTGCTGTGATCGTTTCCAAATGGACCGGTATTCCTATATTGAAGCTGGAAGAGAAAGAGCAGAATAAATTTTTAAAAATGGAAGACACGCTTCACAATCGTGTCATCGGGCAGGATGAAGCGATAAGCGCTATAGCGCATGCTGTAAGGCGTTCACGGGCAGGCATTAAAGACCCGAGACGTCCGATAGGGTCATTTGTATTCTTAGGCCCCACAGGTGTTGGTAAGACGCTAGTCGGCCGTGTGCTTGCGGAATTTATGTTTGGCGATGAGGATGCGATAATACAGATAGATATGTCTGAGTATATGGAAAAATTCAATGTCTCGCGTTTAGTCGGTGCGCCTCCGGGGTATGTCGGGTATGAGGAAGGCGGACAGCTAACTGAAAAAGTGAGGCGCAAACCATATTCTGTTGTTTTGTTGGATGAGATAGAGAAGGCGCATCCGGATGTATTTAACATCCTGCTGCAGATGCTTGAGGAGGGGCGACTTACTGATTCGTTCGGCAGGAAGGTCGACTTCAAAAATACCATCATAATAATGACGTCCAATATAGGCGCGGAGACCCTGAAGAAGCAGGGGTCAATAGGATTTAAATCGCAGACTGAAGAAGTGACGTATCAGGGCATGAAGGAGCGCCTTTTGGATGAAGTGAAAAAGACTTTTAAACCTGAGTTTATTAACAGGGTAGACGATATCATTGTGTTTAGGCCTCTTACAAAAGAAGATCTCGAAAGGATAGTGGAGCTGGAAGTCCGCGATGTTGAATCGAGGCTGAAAGAGCAGGGCATATTGATAGACCTTACTAAAGAAGCTAAAGATTTTCTGATTGAAAAAGGTTTTGATAAAAATTTCGGTGCCAGGCCGCTCAAGAGGACGATACAGCGCTTTTTGGAAGACCCGCTTGCAGAAGAGATAATAAGAGGAGCCTACAGGAAGGGCGGCAAAATTACTGTAACGGCTAAACCCGACCATCTGGAGTTTAAAATAAATTAAATAGAATGAGACATATAAGAGTTAGAAGACGGTTCGGGATCGCGTTAACTTTTCTTCTTGTCGTATGCATAGTTCTTTTCATAGAAGACAGGATCGAGGCATTTGTGCCCGAGATGAAAAGTTTCGCCGAGTCCAAAATAGAGGATGCTTTTGGGGGTAAGATACGGCTTGCGATAGGTGACATTGACGGCGGGCTGTTTCACCCGATCACCTTCAACGATATTAAGATCGAGAATGCCAAAGGTGTTGCCATAATACCGTCATTAGAAATAAGCAGTATAAAGACGAGTTACAGGGTGTGGGATCTGGCTATGGCTGCGTCCGCAGCGAAGAGCAAAGATCCTCGCGTGTTTTCACGATTTCTGGCCGGCATTTCAAGGCTGGATGTGAATTTCGCTACCGCAAATGACGAAATAGCAGGGTTTGTCAGGCTTGGGAATATTGCGGGTGAGCTCAATGCTAAAGGCCACATAAATTTATTTTCCGGCAACAGGATAGATTTTGACGGCAAAATAAAAGACGGCGTATATGATATTGAGATCAGGCCGAAGCGCGGAGTTCTTAAAGCAGTAGGGACTATTAGTAACGATGGTTTGCTGGATGCGAATTTTAAAATTCATCATCTGGATATTAGCGGACATGATCTTGTGTGTGATGGTGTCCTGAAGAGCGAAGTGATCAGCTCCGGCATAGAGGTAAAAAGATCGATTGTCCGCGGCGCGATAGAGACGAAAAATACCTTGCTGGATTACAAGCCTTTTCTTAACCTTAAGACAATGTATGGGGTATCGGATGGCTGTCTGACGATATACGACTTTAGCTTTTCAGACATAGTTAAGGGCTCCGGGACTTTTCAGCTCAGAGAGCCTTTCAATATTAATTCAGTGGTGACATTGAATAATTTGAGTCTAAGCTGGCTTGCGTTGGTCATGGGTGTTAAAGATGCCTCTTCTATAGTGTCCGGAACGGCCAATGCAAAATTTGAGCTTAAAGGTCCGATGGCAAACCTCAGGTCCAATGTAAATGTGGATATAAAAAAGGGAAGCATATACATTTTGGAATTCGAGTCTTTGAGTGCGCATTTTAAAGGGGATGGCCCGCTTATAAGGATAGAAGATTCTCGCATAATCAGAGATAGCGGTTATTTTGTTTTGGCAGGGGATATGGATCTGAGGAAAATAGGCAAGAGCAGTCTGTTTGAGAATATCCGTCTTGTAGGTGACGATAAAGCTATAAACTGGGATGGATGGCACACGAGCAAAGTGCAGAATATCCGCGAGATAACCATGAAGAAGCGTATCACTGATGATATAAACGTTAACTTTAAGAAGACTACCACAGAAGATATTATTGGCGAAGGATTTAAATACGGCGATGAGGTCCAGCTGGAATACAAGCTGCATCCTAACGATAGCCTTACCGTTAAAGTCGGTCAGGATAAAGATTTTATGGGCATAGAGCATAAGAATAAATTCTAAGCGAAAAAATAAGGGTGACTATGAAGCGTTTTCTTGAAATGATAGGCGGGCAGTTTGTAGAATTTATAAGATATGCCGGTGGTATATCAATACTGATGGGTCAGACGTTATTCTGGATACCTATGCCGCCTTTCAGGCGCCGTCAGGTGTTTGAGCAGATGGCAAAGATAGGTGTTGATTCTCTGCCGATCGTATTTCTTATAAGTATGTTCACGGGCATGGTGCTTGCCCTCCAGAGCGCTTACCAGATGCAGAGGTTTTCTGCTGAGATGTATATTGCGTCCCTGGTTGCGTTCTCAATGACCAGGGAATTGGGGCCAGTCCTTACGGCCCTTATAGTAGCGGGCCGGGTCGGCGCTTCTATTACTGCGGAATTGGGCACAATGAAGGTGACTGAACAGATAGATGCTATGGAGACGCTTGCGACGAATCCGATAAAATATCTGGTCGTCCCGAGATTCCTGGCGCTAATAGTGATGCTTCCTTTTCTGACCATCTATTCTGATATTGTTGGAGTTTTGGGCGGCTATATAGTCGGCGTGTATAAATTGGGGATATCGCACTCGATGTATATGAAAAACACGTGGCAGCCTCTGAAATATAAGGATGTATTTACAGGACTTATAAAAAGTTTCTTTTTTGGTATTATAATCTGTGTAGTGGCGTGTTATGAAGGTATGACTGCTGAAGGTGGTGCCGAGGGCGTGGGCCGTTCAACTACCAGATGTGTAGTTATGAGCTTCATATTAATAATAGCCTCCGACTGTTTCTTTACGGCGCTATTCTATTTTGTAGCAAGGTGATAAAAAAATGATAGAAATTATAAATTTATGTAAATCTTTTAATGGTCACAAGGTTCTGGATAATCTTAACCTCAGTATAAATACCGGTGCAACTACCGTAATCATAGGGCGCTCCGGATGCGGTAAGAGCGTCCTTTTAAAACACATCATAGGGCTTTTGCGGCCGGATTCGGGACAGGTGCTGATAGACGGCAAAGATGTTACACGGATGGACGAAAAAGAACTGAGTGCTCTGCGTCTAAGGTTTGGTATGCTGTTTCAGGGTGCTGCGCTTTTTGATTCACTGAATGTGTATGAAAACGTAGGGTTTAATCTCATTGAGCATACGAACTCTACCAAAGAAGAGATAGATAAAGCGGTTAAAGAATCTCTTGCTCTGGTAGGTCTTAAAGGTATAGAGGAGAAGAAGCCTGCGGAATTATCGGGCGGAATGAGAAAAAGGGTAGGCCTTGCGCGTGCAATATGTATGAGGCCGCAGATAATGTTATACGATGAGCCGACTACAGGTATCGATCCGATCATGGGCGATTCTATCAATGATCTTATCGTGGGGCTTCATAATAAGCTTAAAGTTACAGCAGTTGCCGTTACTCATGATATGACAAGCGCATACAAGATAGCTGACAGGATTGCCATGATGTATAATGGAAGAATAGTTGCGAACGGCACACCGGATGAAATAAAGAGCACGAAAGACCCGATAGTCCATCAATTTATAACGGGAGCCAGTAAAGGCCCGATAACAGAAGGTATAGATTTCGAACACCTGATTAAGATGTAATGAAATAATATTAAACCGGAGGTAGTATGGACAGTGTAAAGACGTTTGAACTTAAAGTTGGCGTATTTATAATGATAGGCGTTGCGATACTATTTTTAATCGTATTTTCCGTAGGAGACGTAAAATTTTCTAAAACAGGATATAAAATAAAAGTGTTTTTCAACTTTGCTAATGGTATTGGCGGGACTGCTCCCGTCAGACTGGCCGGCGTAGGTGTGGGGCAGGTCCAGGGCATAAAGATAGCCAGGGATGAAAAGACGAATACCACAAAGGCGGAGCTTACTGTTTGGATAGACGATAATACAAAAATAGAGAACGATGCAGTGGTGACTATAAATACGCTGGGTCTTCTTGGCGAAAAGTATCTTGAGATACTTCCTGGCACACCAGGCAATCCTGTATTACGGCCTAACGATGTTCTGATAGGCAAAGACCCTGTTCCTATGGAGAAGTTCACTGAAGACCTGGCTAAGCTTACTGAGTCGGTTAAGGCTATAGTGGAAAAGATCAGGAGCGGTGAAGGGACTGTAGGAAAGCTTCTGATGGATGGAGCTGTGTATGACAACCTGGAAGCGTTTACGGCAGACATTAAAAAACATCCGTGGAAGCTTCTGGTAAAACCTAGCGGAGAATAGGCCGGGGTCTTAAGCCCTCGGCGCTTAGCCAGCGCCGTGGCTGAATAAACTTGGGGGATCGATAAATGACTATAATAGCTATAAGGATTTTTTTCATATTTCTATCGAGCGTTGCCGGATACTACATAGGTTCACTTCTAGGTGATTTTCAGCCTGCATGGGGCGCAGGCGGCTTTTTTACAGGTTTTGGCGCATCTATTTTGATCATATTACTGGAAATGGCAATGAAGCGTTTCTCAATAAGAAATCTATCGGCAGCCGTCTTCGGACTTATATTCGGATTTTTTATGGCGTGGGTCCTGACCAGTGTTATGAAGCTCATACCTATGAGTTTGCAGCTTTTCTCGTCCATTCAGATCATTTTTATTCTCATATTCTGCTATCTGGGTATGGTCATAGCTATGAGAGGGAAGGATGAATTTAATCTTATAATACCTTATGTTAAATTTGTCCGACAGGACAAAAAAGATGATATCGTTATTCTTGATACAAGTGTAATTATAGACGGCAGGATCGCAGACATATTTCATACGCATTTTATTGAGGGCAGGATTGTAATCCCGAGGTTTGTTTTGAAGGAACTGCAGCAGGTAGCTGATTCACAGGATTCGTTAAAGCGAAACCGTGGTCGGCGCGGCCTCGATGTTCTTAATAAGATACAAAAGTCTACGGATCTTGACGTAAGAATACAGGAAGAAGATTTCCCGGAAGTAAAAGAAGTTGACGCCAAGCTTGTGAAGTTGGCAAAACTTCTCGGAGGTAAAATATTTACCAATGATTTTAACCTTAACAAAGTGGCTGAACTTCAGGGTATCACAGTCCTTAATATAAATGAACTCGCAAATGCGCTCCGGCCGGTTGTGCTGCCGGGCGAACAGATGGAAGTAAGGATATCCAAAGAAGGCAAGGAATATAATCAGGGTATAGCATACCTCGACGACGGAACAATGGTTGTGGTTGATAACTCGAAGCACATGATAGGGCAGGCGACAAAGGTTACAGTTACGAGCGTCCTGCAGACTTCCGCCGGCAGGATGATATTTGCGAAGCTTGAGGATGCGCAGAAGTCCGGAGGATGGAAGGGCAAATGAAGCGCCCGAGAGTGGTGGCAATCGTTCCATCTGCAGGATACGGTAAAAGGTTAGGTGCTAAAGACAAAAAACCGTTTGTTCTGCTGGCTGGAAAGCCGCTGGTAAGCTATGCATTGAGAACTCTGGATAACTGTAAAGCTGTAGACGGAATAATAGCGGCAACCGAGCGGGTATGCGTCGGACGGCTAAAGAAGATAGCCAGGCGTTTTAAAATACGAAAACTGATTGATGTTGTGGTGGGCGGTAAGACACGTTTTGAGTCTGTGCGTAATTGCATGAAGCGTGTAGATCCGTCATTTGATATAGTTATAATTCACGATGCCGCAAGGCCTCTGATAGACGAAAAGACGATAAATAAAGCAATAGCAGCATCCGTGAAATTCGGATCAGCAGTAGTAGCGGTGCCTGAAAGCGATACAATAAAGTTGACAGATAAAAGTCTTTTTATAAAAGGGACGATCGACAGAACAAAAGTATTCAGGGCTCAGACGCCTCAGGCATTCAGGTGTAGTTTTATTAAGAAGGCATATTCAAAAAGAAGCGGCAGCGTAACTGATGACGCAAGCCTTATTGAGCGCAGGACTCGTGTAAAGATAGTGGAAGGTTCGTACCGTAATTTAAAAGTAACCACTAAGGAAGATCTCAGGATAGCGGAGGCACTTTTATGAGGATAGGCGTAGGATACGACATACATCGTCTGGTTGAGGATCGCAAACTTATACTCGGCGGAGTCGAGATACCGTATATAAAAGGGCTTTTGGGGTATTCGGACGGAGATGTCCTGCTTCATGCGATATCGGACGCTATTCTGGGGGCTATGTCCCTTGGGGATATAGGGCAGCATTTCCCTGATACAGATCCGAAATATAAAGATATCGCCAGTAAAGAGCTTGTGAAGAAGGTCGTTGATATAATGAAGGAAAAGAAATTTGTGCTGATAAATATTGATACGGTAGTGCTTGCGGAAGAGCCTAAAATATATCCTTTCAGGGAGAAGATGATGGATGAGCTTGCCTCTATGCTTGGAGTGGGCAAGGGCAGTATAAATATAAAAGCCACAACCAATGAAGGTGTTGGTTCCATCGGAAGAGGCGACGCCATAGCCGCATATGCGGTTGTGCTTTTAGAGGAACGGGGTGGTGCGCTGTGATGACATGTGCTTTTGTGCTTTTGGTGCTGATATCGGCGTATGTTTTATTCTGGTTTACGATAGCAGTGTTATTTCACAAAGAGATATCGTCGATTTTTGGCAGGGATCCTGCCGCGACAAGTTATCTGGAAGTGCTGCTTACTTATTCAGGGCTGCACGCCATAGTTTTTTACAGGATAGCACATGTGCTGCTTAAGATGGGGGTGCCGTTCTTCCCCCGCTGGCTTTCGCAGGTTGGCCGTTTCTTTACAGGTATTGAAATCCATCCAGGTGCTCAGATAGGTGAAGATTTTTTTATTGATCACGGCATGGGTGTAGTTATAGGTGAAACGACGATAATAGGGAACGATGTGCTTATATATCAGGGAGTAACGCTCGGTGGAACCGGCAAAGAACGAGGCAAACGTCATCCGACCATCGGCAGTAATGTGGTCATCGGTGCAGGTGCCAAAGTTTTAGGCAATATAACTATCGGAGATAATTCTTATATAGGATCGAACGCTGTTGTAATAAAAGATGTTCCGCAAAATTCTACAGTAGTAGGTGTGCCCGGAAGGATCACAAAACAGGAAGGTAAGAAGATAGACCTTTCTTTAGACCATATCCATGTCCTCGACCCAATTCTGCAGGAGATAGAGGAATTAAAGGCACGCCTAGATAAAATAGAAGAGCAGAAGTAGCGAAGTCTATTATGAAGATCTATAATTCGTTGACCCGTAAAAAAGATGATTTTTTGCCTCTTGAAAATGGCAAAATCGGTATGTATGTATGTGGTCCTACCGTTTATGACGAACCCCATATAGGCCATGCCCGCAGCGCTTATATATTTGATATCATCAGGCGCTATTTCGAATACAAAAATTATGAAGTGAAATTTGTCCGTAACGTTACCGACGTGGACGATAAGATAATCGACAAGGCGAAAAAAGTGCTTAAGTCCCAGGCTCAGGGTGCAGGCCTGGTAGAGGCCACTAAAGAGATATCGAAAAAGTATCTCGATTCTTACCACCACGACATGGATCTTCTGGGCATAAGAAAGCCGGACGCTGAGCCGAAGGCTACCGAATATATACAGAAGATGATAAAATTCATAGAGCTTCTCATAGAGCGCGGAGCGGCATACTCGTCCGGCGGAGATGTTTATTTCGACATAAAGAAGGCAAAAGATTACGGCAAGCTTTCAAACCAAAACCTGGAGAAGATGGAAGTAGGGGCGCGGATAGCTCCCGGAGAAAAGAAAAAAGACCCGCTCGATTTTGCGTTATGGAAAACCGCAAAAGAGGGCGAGCCTTCATGGCAGAGCCCTTGGGGTTTGGGGAGGCCGGGTTGGCATATAGAGTGTTCGGTGATGAGCTCCGATATCCTGGGCGACCAGTTTGACATACATGGCGGCGGGATAGATCTGATATTTCCGCATCACGAAAACGAGATCGCTCAATCCGAAGGTGCTGGAAAGAAATTTGCCAGATACTGGATCCATAATGGCCTTCTGACCATCGATAGTGAGAAGATGGCGAAGTCGCTCGGCAATTTCATATCGATAAAAGATTTTATGGCTACGTATAAAGACCCCGACTATCTTAAGCTGCTTTTTCTGAATACTCATTACAAACATCCTGTTGATTATACAAAGGAAAAGATAGAGGAGATGAAGAGTCAGAAGGAACGGTTTGTTATTTTATTTAAAAAAATGGATGAGATTTTGATCGGTCATAAGTGTTCGTCCAAGTTGGTGACAGGCGCCGAAAAATTTGAAGAAGCGATGGATGATGATTTCAACACGCCTCTCGCACTTGCCAGCCTGTTTGACGCGGTTACATTTGCGAATAAATATATATACAGTAGAAACTCGTTCGGCCAGGACGAGAAGAATGTTATCTGCGAAATGAGAAATAATATATCGGCGCTTGGGAAAGTGCTGGGCTTGGAGTTGGATAAAAATATGTCGGGCGATGTTGATAATGAGCATATAAAAAAATTGATAAAAGAGCGTAATGAGGCCCGCATAGCCAGGGATTTTAAAAAGTCTGACGAGATACGTAAAAAACTTTCCGATATGGATATCATTCTGGAAGATACTAAAGACGGAACGACATGGCGAAAAAAAATATAAGCAAAGGGGTATTTATTACCTTTGAAGGTCCGGAGGGCTGCGGCAAAACAACTCATGCGCGCCTGTTGTGCGATTTCCTTAATGAAATGTCGCTCGACTGTGTTCCGACGCGTGAGCCGGGCGGCACTAAAGCCGGCGAGGAGATAAGGGGGTTGTTGCTCCACTCAAGCGGGGTTAACATATCGGACTTGACGGAATTATTTTTGTTTGAGGCGGCGCGCTCCCAGATCGTCGAAGAGGTTATCGGGCCCAGCCTTAAGGCCGGAAAAGTAGTCATATGCGATAGGTTTACAGACGCTACTATATGTTATCAGGGCTATGCGGGCGGTATCGATATTAAGTCTATAGAGTCCCTGAATGATGTTGCTACAGGGGGTCTTAAGCCTGACATCACCATACTTCTCGACGTTGATACTGATACCGGATTGTCCAGGGCTATGAGCAAGGGCTTTGATAGGATGGAAAAGAAAGAGATCGGTTATCACAAAAAAGTGCGGGATGGCTACCTGAAGCTTGCAAAGAGATTTCCGGAAAGAATAAAAGTTATAAAAGTTGACGGAAGTATTGAGTATACTCAGAAGCTTGTTAGACGAGAGGTGGAGAAAATTGTCGTTCGAAAGCATAAAAGGGCAGGATAACGCGATAGATTTTATAAGGAACTCTGTCGCCAATGACAGGGTGTCTAACGCCTACATGTTCATAGGCCCGTCCGGAATAGGCAAGAAACTTACTGCGGTAAATTTTGCCAAGGCGCTTAATTGCTTAAGCCCTAAAGGCGGTGCATCATGTGACGAGTGCGTTCAATGCAGAAAAATAGACGCATCAAACCACCCTGATTTCCGCATCTTTTCTCCGGCTAAGGAAGATGCCAGTTTTGGCATAGATAAAATAAGGGCTATTACAAAAGACATAGGTCTTAAACCATACGAAGGGAAGAAAAAGGTTTACATACTTGATAGCGCTGACTCTATGACGCAGGAAGCGCAGAACGCGCTTTTGAAGACGCTCGAAGAACCGCCATCTGATTCGGTCCTGATACTCATAGTGGAAAATGTTAGCAATATATTTTCAACTATCCAGTCCCGCGCCAAGAGGGTGAGATTTTTCCCTCTTGCTACCGACGAGGTGGGGCGTATTCTTATAGATAAGTATGAGTTGGATGAGAAGAAAGCGCAGGTTTTGGCGCGTCTTTCGTCCGGAGAACTTGGTAAGGCGCTTGCGTATAACGAAGAGGCCTTTTTTAATAAGCGTAACCGTATAATTGACAGTTTGCGCTGCGGTGCCATGCTTGATTCTGACTTTGACGGTTTTTCAAAGTCGGATATCAGGATCGCTCTGGATGTGATGCTTACATGGTATCGTGATATAATGATAGCTAAGACCGGTGTCAATACCAGGGCGGCTTTGGTGAATGTAGATAAGCTGGATCTTATAGATAAAGAGGCTAAGAAGTTTGATTTTAAAGAGTTGAATAATATGATCAGTCAGGTTATATTAACAAGTTCGTTCCTTGAACAGAATATAAATCCGAAACTGGCCCTAGGTGTGCTCGGGTCAAACTTAATGCATCGTTAGAGAGGGAGTTTAAATATATGTATGAAGTCGTTCAGATAAGGTTAAGAGAAGCCGGTAAGATCACATATTTTTCGCCTGGGGGCATGCATTTTAAGATAGGCGAATACGTTATAGTAGAAGCGGACAGGGGGCTGGATTATGGGCAGGTGCTTTCCGAGACAGAGGCGCTTTTAGACTCCGACCTTGAAGAGCCGTTAAAGAAAGTGATAAGAAAGGCTAATCCCTGGGACATCCATCAGGTGGAAAAGAATAAGAAGAAAGTGTCGGAGGTAATGATCTCCTGTTCCAAAAAGATACAGGAGCGTAAGCTTCCGATGAAGCTTATTGATGCCGAGTTCTCTTTTGACAGATCAAAGATCGTATTCTATTTTACAGCGGAAGGCAGGGTCGATTTCAGGGATCTAGTCAAAGATCTCGCCAATGTTTTCAAGACACGCATAGAGCTGAAGCAGATAGGCGTCAGGGATGAGGCCAAGATACTGGGCGGGCTCGGGCCGTGCGGCAGGGCGCTATGCTGTGCCACTTATCTTAAAGATTTTGAACCGGTTACTATAAAGATGGCAAAGGAACAGAATCTTCCTCTTAATCCTACAAAAATATCGGGGCTCTGCGGGCGGCTTATGTGCTGCCTGGGGTATGAACATAAAACTTATAAAGAACTTATGAAAGGACTTCCGCGCGAAGGGGAGATTCTTAAGACAGAAAAAGGTAACGGTAAGATCATAAGTATTAATGCTCTGAAAAGATCTGTTACTGTTGAGCTCGAGGACGGCTCTCTTTTAGAAGTGAGCTATAAATAAATATGAAAAAATTCTACATAACCACACCTCTATATTATGTGAATTCGAAACCGCATATAGGGCATTCGTATACGACCGTTGCATGTGATGTCGTCGCCAGGTTTATGCGCCAGGCGGGTAACGACGTATTTTTTATGACCGGTACAGATGAACATGGCGAAAAGATCGAGAAGGCCACGATCGAACGCGGATTCAAGCCAGGCGAAGAACAAAAATTTGTAGATGAGATAGTCCCTGTTTTTAAGGATCTATGGGCAAAGCTGGGCGTGAAATATGATTACTTTATCCGTACGACGGACGACTATCATATCAAAACCGTGCAATCGCTCCTTAGTAAATTGCATAAAGAGGGAAAAATATACAAGAAAATATACAAAGGTTGGTTCTGTGTCCCGTGCGAAACTTTCTGGTCCGAGAGTCAGGCGCCGGATGGCGTATGTCCTGATTGCAAAAGGGCTGTTGAAAAACTCGATGAATCAAATTACTTTTTCAAAATGTCGGAATACCAGGATTGGCTGATAGAGCATATAAATAAAAATCCCGATTTTATTAAACCTGATTTCCGTAGAAACGAAGTGCTCGGCTTCCTGAAAGAGCCGCTGCTTGATCTTTGCATATCGCGCCCTAAAAGCCGTATGAACTGGGGCATAGAAATACCGTTTGATAAAGACTACGTGACCTATGTATGGTTCGATGCTCTTATAAATTATATTTCAGGCATAGGCTATCCGGACGACATGGAAAAATTTAAAAAATTCTGGCCGTGCGATTATCACGTAATGGCCAAAGATATTCTGAGGCACCATGCTGTGTATTGGCCGATCATGCTGAAGGCAGCCGGAATAGAGCCTCCCAGGACAATATTTGCACACGGTTGGTGGGTTTTCAAAGGCGAGAAGATGTCCAAGTCAAAAGGCAACGTCGTAGATCCGTTCGATCTTATCTCGCGCTATGGCATAGACGCCTACAGGTATTTTTTGCTGCGAGAAGTTTCGTTCGGAATGGACGGAGCGTTTAGTGAAGATTCGTTTATTTCCAGATATAACAGCGATCTTGCAAATGATCTAGGTAATTTGCTGAGCCGAACCCTTTCTATGGTGGAAAAGTATTTTGATGGCAATATCCCCGATGCGGCGGGTGTAAAAAACAATGTTCGCGGGGAAGAGCTGAAAGTTAAAGCCTTAGCCGTTGCGGGAGAGATGAATAAGTCTGTGCCTAATTTTGATTTCATAAACGCGCTGACAAAAATATGGGAAGTGATAAATATAGCGAATAAGTATATAGAAGATTCAAAACCATGGACCTTGGCTAAAGAGAAGAAGACCGGAGAGTTGGCCTCTATGATGTATAACCTTCTCGAAGTGCTTAGGATAACAGCCGTTGCCATAAGCCCATTCATGCCCGGAACGGCTAACAATATCCGTTCTCAGCTGGGCATGCCGGATGAGGGTGCTATACAGATCTCTGAAGCGGCTGAGTGGGGAGGCTTGCGCTCAGGAATGAAGATAAGTAAGGCAAATCCGCTTTTCCCCCGCATAGAAATCAAGTCCTAGGCACTTTCAATGCCTCGACGATGTGGGCATTGATGCTGCCTGGTCAAAGCATCAAATTACGTTGACTTGCATACATTGATATTATATAATTTTACCTCAATATTGTTCTAGAGGCCTTCGCATGATAGTTGATAATATTCGATCCGTAACACAAAGAATGGCAAACGCTTGCGAAAAATCAGGCAGAGCCATTGATGACGTAAAACTTGTGTGTGTTACGAAGATGGCTTCTGTGGAAGCGATGGAAGAAGCTCTGGCTGCCGGTGCGTCTATTATCGGTGAGAATAGGGTTCAGGATGCAGCCAAAAAATACACGCTTATCGGTAATAAAGTTCAATGGCATCTTATTGGGCATCTTCAGACCAATAAGGCAAAAGATGCTGTGCGGATATTCTCGCTGATCCACTCAGTGGATAGTGTTCGTCTGGCTAAAGAGATAAATAGAGAAGCATCCAAGGTAAATAAGGTCCAGGATATCCTGATTCAGGTCAACGTTTCAGGCGAGGCGAGTAAATTTGGTATTGAGCCGGGTTTTTTAAAAGACCTTTTACGCGACATAATCTCATGTCCTAACATAAATGTAAAAGGGTTGATGACGATCGCTCCTGAGGCTGATAATCCTGAAACAGTTCGTCCTTATTTTAAAGCATTGCGGGAGCTGAAAGAGCGCATAAACAGCTCAAATCTTATAGCTTATAAATTACAGCTTCTATCGATGGGGATGACTGGTGATTTTGAAGTTGCCATTGAAGAAGGCTCGAACATAGTAAGGGTCGGAAGGGCGATCTTTGGCCCCGGTACTTAGCTAATACGTGGCTGAATGAACTTGGAGGATAGCTATGATCGATAAGAAGATAGGCATAATAGGCTGTGGCAATATGGGCGAGGCACTGCTTGCGCGCCTGGCAGATGTTGTTGAAAAAAGCACTTCTATAATGGTCAGCGAGGCCGATGCCAAGAGGCGGGATTACATCCAGACGAAGCATAAGATAATAGTGGAAGTTGATAATAACGAAGTGGTGAAATTTGCCGACGTTATTATTTTAGCGGTTAAGCCGAAAGATTTTGAAAACGTTCTTAAGCAGGAAGTCTGCTGCGGACTGTCCGAGAAGAAGCTTCTCATTTCCATAGCGGCTGGTGTTACGACAAAACATCTGGAAGGAGTTGTCGGCAGTGATATACCGGTCGTCAGGGCTATGCCGAATATGGCAGCGATCATAGGAGAGGCTGTAACAAGTTTAAGCCGCGGAACGTCAGCGGGTCAAAAGGACATCAGCACCGCAAAGGAGATATTCTCGCTAATTGGTGAAGTCGTGGAGGTGGATGAGAAATTTGTAGATGCTGTTACCGCAGTCAGCGGCAGCGGGCCTGCTTATTTTTTCTACATGATCGAATCTCTTGCCGAAGCAGCTGCTGCGCTGGGTCTGGACGGGAAGACCGCCTCAAGGCTTGTCGCAAAGACGGCGCTCGGAAGTGCAAAATTACTGGAAGCGCTGAAAGAAGATCCCGCGATCCTTAGAAAGAAAGTAACGTCAAAAGGCGGGACGACAGAAGCGGCTATTGCGGTTTTTGAAAAGAAAAAGTTTAAAAATATAATCAAAGATGCCGTAAAGGCGGCAAATAAACGTTCAAAAGAACTTTCAAAGGGGTAAATATGTTTGCTGTCGGTAATCTGGTTTATGCGTTAGCAACGATTCTCGATTATGTGCTCATAGCCGCTAATTGGCTCGTGATAATAAGGGCCCTTATAAGCTGGGTAAACCCGGATCCTTATAATATGATAGTGCAGTTCCTTTATAAAACTACTGAGCCGATCCTTGCGCCTTTCAGGAGGCTGGTGCCGTCATATTCTATAGGTCTTGATATATCACCTATATTCGCACTGATAGCGATATGGTTTTTACGGTTATTTGTAATACGGACACTATTTGGTATAGCGATGAGGTTGTCATAATGGGTAGGATAGGAATAATAGGCGGCAGCGGGTTCTATAATATAAGCGGCATAAAAAATGTCAAGACGGTAAAAGTAGTTACCCCTTTCGGCAAGCCTTCAGACGATTTTACTACCGGGAACCTTGAGGGGATAGAAGTCGTTTTCCTTGCACGCCATGGAAAAGGCCATAAGGTGCTGCCGAGTGAAATAAATTACCGCGCCAACATATACGGCATGAAGAAGCTGGGTGTGGAAAAGATCATTTCTGTGTCAGCCTGCGGAAGCCTTAAAGAAGAGCATAAGCCTCTCGACATAGTTATACCGGATCAGTTTATAGACAGGACTAACCTTGGAAGAGTTATGACTTTTTTTGGAGACGGCATAGTTGCGCATATACCTTTTGCAGATCCGGTATGCCCTCATCTCGCGAAGGCTCTGGCTGATGCCGGCCGCAAGGTCGGTGCCAATATACATGAAGGCGGCGTTTATATAAATATGGAAGGGCCGCAGTTCTCAACTAAAGCAGAATCGAAGCTTTACCGGTCATGGGGTGTGGATATCATAGGGATGACGAACTTAGCCGAAGCGAAACTGGCGAGGGAAGCAGAGATGTGTTATGCGACGATCGCCTGCATTACGGATTACGACTGCTGGCGTATGGATGAAGTTTCTGAGAGTGTGACGCTCGATATGATTATACAGAATTTATGTAAAAATGTGGATGTATCTAAAAATATACTTAAAGCGGCTCTCCCTAATCTGGGCGGGGAAGTTTCGTGCGGCTGCGGTTCGGCGCTTAAAAATTCGATAGTTACGCGCCCCGAATATATTTCGTCCCGGACGAAAAAGAAGCTTAAACTTATAATAGGAAAGTACATAAAGTAAAAATGGAATATAAGAATACATTAAATTTACCGAAGACCGATTTTCCGATGAAGGCAGACCTGCCGAATCGCGAACCGGGCATGCTTAAAAATTGGGAAGATTCAAAACTTTATCTGAAGATCCGCAAAAATTGCAAAGGTAAGCCTAAATACGTTCTTCATGACGGGCCTCCGTATGCAAATGGCAGTATTCATATGGGCCATGCGCTCAATAAGATATTAAAAGATATCGTTATCCGCTATAAGACGATGAGGGGTTACGATTCTCTGTATGTGCCGGGTTGGGATTGCCACGGCCTTCCTGTCGAACACCAGCTTTTTAAGGAGCTCAAGATAACCAAATACGATATCGACCAGGTAAAGTTCAGGAAGCAGGCGCATGATTATGCAATGAAATACGTGGAGATACAGAAGAATGAATTTAAACGCCTCGGTATAATGGGCGATTGGGATAATCCGTATGTTACTTTAGCTAAAAGCTACGAAGCTGAGATCGTCCGGTCATTCGCCAAACTTGTTGAAAAGGGTTATATCTATAAAGACCTGAAACCGGTCAACTGGTGCTCGACTTGTGAAACAGCTCTTGCTGAAGCAGAGGTCGAATATGAAAACAAGGTCTCGCCTTCTATTTATGTAAAATTTGACTCAGTCTATAATGACATGCCGGCCAGCTTCATAATATGGACGACGACCCCCTGGACACTTCTTGCAAACGTAGCAGTTGCGGTGCATCCGGACTGCGACTATGTACTTGTAGCTGTGAAGAGACCGGCGGAAGAGAGGTTCATCCTGGCTAAAGCCCTTCTGGAAAAGGCTATGGAGAAATTCGGGATCAAAGAATATAAGGTACTCAAAACTTTCAAAGGCAGCGATCTCGAAGGGCTCGAGGCCAGACACCCATTTATAGATCGTATGGCAAAAGTTGTCTTAGCCGGATATGTTTCTATGGAGGACGGGACGGGATGTGTTCACACGGCTCCCGGACATGGTCAGGAAGATTACCAGACAGGCAGGAAGTACGGATTGCCTACAATAATGCCTGTCGATACAAGAGGAAAATTTGACCAGACTGCCGGTGAATTCAGCGGCATGAAAGTCTATGAAGCTAATAAGCCGGTCATTGAGAAACTCCAGGCTCTCGGCAAACTTCTCCGTGAAGAAGAGGTGACTCACTCGTATCCGCACTGCTGGCGATGTAAGAGGCCGATAATCTTCAGGGCTACTGACCAGTATTTTTTAAAGATCGACCATAAAGATCTGCGCAAGACGATGCTTGATGCCATAAAGTCAAAAATAAAATGGATACCGGAAGCCGGCCAATCCAGAATTGCAGCTATGGTGGGAAATAGGCCTGACTGGTGTTTATCCCGCCAGAGGTATTGGGGTGTTCCGATAATAGCTTTCTACTGCAAGGAATGCAAAGAGGTTCTCCTGGATGCTAAAGTTATAAATCATGTTGCGTCTTTGGTGGAGAAGGATGGCGCTGATGTCTGGTTTGCTAAAAAAGAAGAAGATCTTCTACCTGCCGGCACAAAATGCAAAAAATGCGGCGGCAAAGAATTCAGGAAAGAAACGGATATTCTTGACGTATGGTTTGATTCCGGCGTAAGTCATCAGGCGGTCCTGAAGAAGAATAAAGACCTTGATTATCCGTGCGAGTTGTATCTGGAGGGATCGGACCAGCATAGAGGATGGTTTCAATCCGCTCTGATCACCGGTATGGCGATCGATGATCTAGTGCCGTATAAAAATGTGCTTACTCATGGTTTTGTTGTTGACGGTGAAGGCAAGAAGATGTCGAAGTCGATCGGGAACGTAATAACGCCCGAGAAGGTTATGAAAAAATACGGTGCCGACATACTGAGGTTGTGGGTTGCTTCCAGCGACTACAGTGAAGACGTCAGGCTGTCAGATGAAATATTAACGCGCCTCGCGGATGCTTACAGGAAAATAAGAAATACTTACAAGTATCTTCTGAGTAATCTATTTGATTTTGATCCATTCAAGGACGCGATCCCCTATGGTGATATGCTCGAGATAGATAGGTGGATACTGTCGCGCATGTCGGAACTGATAAAAGAATCGGAGAAAAATTACGACGAGTTTGAATTCCATAAAGTTTACAGGGATGTCTACAGTTTCTGCATTTATGAAGTATCGTCAGTATACCTTGATATTCTCAAGGACAGGATGTATACTTTCAAGGCAGATTCCAGGGAGAGAAGGTCGGGACAGACCGCTATGCATGAACTTCTGACCGGACTTCTGAAAATAATGGCGCCCATACTTGCCGTTACTACCGATGAGGCATGGGCGTATGCTCAGCGCAATGAAAAGGCAGGCTCTATACATCTCGAATCATGGCCACAGGCGGATCATGATAGTTTCTTTGAAAAAGATCTGAACGATAAGTGGGCCAGGTTGGTAGCTGTGCGTGAAGCGGTTCTTAAGAGGCTTGAGGAAAAACGCCAGAATAATGAAATAGGAGCGAGCCTTGAAGCCAGAGTGGTCTTAGCTACGGAAGACAGGGAATACAAAAAGTTACTCAAAGAGAATTCCGATATATTAAGATATCTGTTCATTGTATCGCAGGTAGGGATTGTGAAAGGGCTTCCGGATAAAAAAGATCTTGACCCAGTGGTTCCTATAGCTATTTATATTGAAAAAGCAAAAGGGGTTAAATGCCAGAGGTGCTGGAATTACAGCGAACAGGTGGGGTTATTTAAGGACCACCCGGCGCTTTGTGAAAGATGCGTTAAGGCCGTAGAGCACAATGTAAACTTAATAAACCCTTCGACAAGCTCAGGGTTTGATTCCTAGCGAAGTTGAGGAGCAAAGGAGCAATAAATGGCAATAGCTAAGAAGATTAAGAGGGCCGGTAAGATCAAAAAAAATGCACACGCAAAGAAAAAGAAAACGATTGCGGTTAAGAAGCTTAAAATTAAAAAACTTCCGAAGACAGTGTTGAAAAAATATAAAGAGCTTCTGATTAAAGAAAGAGAGAAGGCTGGCGGCGGATTGTCGCATATAGCAGAAACTACGCTTAATAGATCACAGCGGGACGCTTCCGGGGATCTTTCCGGTTATTCATATCACATGGCCGATATGGCTAGCGACGATTATGAGAGGGAGTTTTCCCTAGGACGCGCTACCGATGAGCAGAACCTTCTTTATTTGATTGATGAGGCTATGAAAAGAATAGCGGACGGCACTTACGGCGCTTGCCTGCAATGCGGCAAGGCTATATCGAAAAAACGCCTTGTAGCGCTGCCTTATTCTGAGCTGTGCATTGAATGTCAGAAGTCCAATGAGGATAAATGATATTTTTACTTGCTTCGCTCGTTTTTATCCTTGATAGAATTACCAAAATAATTGCCGTAAGCACTATGTCTTACGGGCAGTCTATAAAAGTCCTGCCGAATATTTTTCATATTACGCTGGTGCTGAATAATGGCACAGCGTTTGGTCTTATGAAAGGGCAGAACGCTATCCTTGCCGTTATCACTGCCATAGCAATAGCGCTGATAGTTATATACGTTGTAACGCATAAAAGTCTGGGGATTGCCGTTTCGGTAGCGCTTGGGTTTATATTGGGTGGCGCTATGGGCAATCTTCTCGATAGAATAAAATTCAGTTACGTAATAGACTTTCTTGATTTTCGTATATGGCCGGTTTTCAATATCGCAGACTCGGCTATTACGTTAGGTATGCTAATCCTGGTGGTAATTTTATGCACCCGATCCTCTTAAAAATCGGAGCATTTACCGTATACTCATACGGTGTTATGGTTGCTGTGGGTTTTACGCTGGCAACTGTCTTTATCTACATGAAGGCGCCTAAATTCGGTCTGAGCAGGGAAAAATGTATAGACCTTGCTATAACTATTCTGATAGCGGGTGTAGCCGGCGCGAGGCTGCTTTATGTTTTTCTCAATAGCTCATTTTATACCGCCAATCCTTTGGAGATAATCATGTTGTATAAGGGCGGGCTGGTCTGGTATGGCGGTTTTGTATCCGGTCTTATTGCGATGATAATTTATGTCCGGATGAATAAGCTGAGCTTCTGGTCTGTGGTAGATCTTTTGGCTCCATATGCTGCACTGGCGCAGGGCTTCGGAAGGATCGGCTGCTATCTGAACGGCTGTTGTTACGGCATGAAAGTTGGTCCGGAGTTCCCGCTTGCAGTTACATTTCCTCCTGAGGCAGATCCGCGCCTGCCTATACAGCTTATTTCCGCGGGAGCACTGTTCCTTGTATTTATCATACTCCTGATATGGCAGAACAGGCGCCGCTTCGCAGGAGAGATATTTGCAGGTTATTGCATACTATATTCTTCCAAAAGATTTATTGTGGAATTTTTCAGGGGTGATAATCCCAGGCTATTTTTGGGCCTTACCATATCCCAAATTATAAGTGCCGTGATCTTTGCAGCGGCCATAACTGTTTTCATAATGAAGGCGAAACAATGGAAAAGCGTTACTACCATTTCGAAGTAGTTGCAGAAGATAAAGGTAAAAGACTTGATAAATTTATTGTTGAGAATTTGCCGAAAGATTTTTCACGGGTATTTCTGCAGAAGCTGATAGCTGAAGGCCATATCGTCGTTAACCTCGTCTCATCAAAAGCTAACCACAAGATACTTCCCGGCGAATTAATAGATGTTACTATACCCAAAGCTGTAAAATCCAAAGTAGAACCGGAAAAGATAAAGCTTAACATAGTTTATGAAGATAAGGATATCGTTGTTGTCAATAAAGCGCCCGGCATGGTTGTTCATCCGGCACCAGGGTCAAAGTCCAAGACACTTGTGAATGCGCTTTTAGCGCACTGCAAAAACCTGTCCGGCATCGGCGGTGTTCTGAAGCCGGGAATAGTCCACAGGATAGATAAGGATGTGTCGGGGCTTCTGGTAGTAGCAAAAACGGACCGCGCTCATCATGCTTTAGCGGACCAGTTTAAGGACAAGACCGCCTCGAGAGTCTATTACGCGGTGGTTAAAGGCGTTGTTCAGCTTGATAATGGAATAATAGATCTCCCTATAGGCAGGTCGACGCGTGACAGGAAGAAGATGGCTGTGAGTTTTGAAAGGTCCAGAGATGCTCTCACCAGATATAAAGTGCTCGAGAGGTTCAAAAACTCCAGCCTTCTGCAGATAACCCTTGGCACAGGCAGGACTCATCAGATAAGAGTTCATCTTTCGTATATCGGACATCCGATACTGGGCGATGTCAAATACGGCACAACAGCGATAGGGATCTCCAGGCCGGCCCTTCATGCGAAGACGCTAGGTCTCATACATCCTACTACTAAAAAATATATGCAGTTCAAGACAGAGCTTCCCCGCGATATGAAAGAGCTGATAGAAAAGTTAAAAAAATCCTGATAAGATAAATATATGAAACCGCTGAATATAAAAAAAACGGAAAAAATTGCCGGCAGACTGACAGTGCCGGGTGATAAGTCTATTTCTCACAGAGCTGTTATGATAGGTGCAATATCAAAAGGTAAGACCGTTGCCAAGAATATCCTTGATTGCGACGACTGTAATTATACTATACGTGCATTTCAGGATATGGGTATCTCTATCAAAAAAGACGGTCTGCTGACGACTATAGAAGGAGCAGGGCTGCGCGGGCTCCGAGTTCCGTCCCGCAATCTCAATGCTGGAAGTTCCGGAACGACGATGAGACTTTTATCGGGGATACTGGCAGGACAGGACTTTGCATCAGTTCTTGATTGCGATGAGTCTCTTTTGGTAAGGCCGATGAAGCGTGTCATAGAACCGTTGTCGCTTATGGGAGTTGATATCAAAGGCTCGCCATCCGGCAACCCTCCGCTTGTAATAAAAGGCGGAATAGTTAAACCTGTTTGTTATAAATTACCAATACCAAGCGCTCAGATTAAATCCGCGATTCTTCTGGCCGGGCTCTATGCCGATGGGACCACTGTTGTGGAGGAATTGTTTAAATCACGTGATCATACTGAAAGAATGCTTGGATATTTTGGGGCTGATATCAAGATCAATGGCGTCAAAGTTTCGATAAAAGGCGGCGGCGAACTTGAGGGCCGTTCAGTCGAGGTGCCCGGCGATATTTCGAGCGCCAGTTTTTTTATGGCGGCAGCGATTCTTATTAAAGGGTCTAAGATCAGGATAGAGAATGTGGGGATCAATCCTACGAGGGCCGGCATACTGGATGTGTTGAAAAAAATGGGTGCCAAAATAAATATTACAAATAAGAGAGATCTCTTTGAACCCGTTGGAGACATAGAGGTAGAGTATGGAAAGACCCGCGGGATAATAATAGAAGACGCTATGATACCTTCTATAATCGACGAGCTTCCTATTGTATTTGTCCTCGCAGCGCTATCAGAAGGAAGAACGGTAATAAAAGGCGCTGAGGAGCTTAGGGTAAAAGAGACGGATAGAATACGCTCTATGAAAGAGAACCTTGCCGCGATGGGTGGTAAGGTTAGAGTTTCTGAAAAGGAAATAATTATAGAAGGAGTCAGGTCTTTATCGGGCGCCAGCCTTAAAAGCTATGGCGATCACAGGACCTGTATGGCAATGACGGTAGCGGCGCTTACAGCTGATGGCGAAAGCCGGATCGATGACATAGAATGCGTCAGCAAATCCTTCCCTGAATTTTTTGAAGTTCTGGAGGGCCTGAAATGAAGCTTTTTTGGGCTGGCTTGCTGGTGCTGCTTTCTGCGTCATTTTGTTATGCGGGAGGTGCCAGCGTTTATAAATACGACGACCTGAAATTTCTTATTGAATGTCCGCAGAATTATGAAGTGAAGAGAATGTCCGGTGCGTATCAAAATACGGTCGGAATAGTGTTAAGCGGCAGCGCCGACAAAAGAAGTTTTAAGCCGAATGTTACAATAAGTTCTGCGCCTAACAGTAACCCGCCTATAAGCCTAGACCGATTTTTTAATCTTAACCTGCAGAATTTCCTGAAAGATGCCAATTTCAAAATTGTGCTTGCCGAAAAGACAAAGCTGGGCAGCAAGGAAGTTTATCAGCTGCGGTATAAGCAAAAGGTTGCTCCTAAAGAGGGAAGCAAAGATAAAGAGGTCGTGGCGATAGAGGTGCTGCAGGTTTATGTGATAGAGTCGACGCGGGTTTATGTGATAAATTATTCGGCCACTGCCTCTGATTTTGAAACCTATCTGGCGCCGGCAAACGAAATATTTAAGAGTTTTAAGGCGATATAGAAAATTTCCGATTTCATTCTGCTTGATTTATTGAAAGACCCGTGTTAAGATACTGGCAATTCGGAGTTATATATAAATGCAACAGAACAAAGAGCAAGATAAGATGGAGAAGATAGTCTCGCTATGTAAAAGGCGCGGGTTTATCTTCCAATCCAGCGAAATATACGGCGGCCTGGCAAGCACATGGGATTACGGCTCGCTTGGCGCTGAGCTTAAGCGCAACCTCAAGAATGCCTGGTGGGCTTCCAATGTCTATCAGCGCGACGATATCGAAGGGCTGGATGCTTCAATACTGATGCGGCCCGAAACGTGGATGGCCTCAGGTCATGTCACAAATTTTGAAGATGCACTTGTCGATTGTAAATCCTGCAAGAAGCGCTTTAAAGTAGAGCATGTCACCGGAAAGAAATGTCCGGAATGCGGCGGCGAATTGACAGACGCCCGGCAGTTTAACCTGATGCTCAAAACACATTTAGGCCCGGTAGAAGATACCAGCAGCCTCACATACCTGAGGCCCGAAACGGCTCAGGGCATATTTGTGAATTTCCAGAATGTTCTTACCTCCATGCGCCGGAAGCTTCCTTTCGGCATTGCCCAGATAGGCAAATCATTCCGCAACGAAGTCACTACCGGCAATCTTACATTCCGTTCGCGTGAGTTTGAGCAGATGGAAATAGAGTTCTTTGTTAAACCGGGAACGGATGAAGAGTGGTATGAAAAATGGGTTAGTGAGAGGTTTGAATGGTATATAGAACTTGGTATTAATAGGGAAAATTTACGCAAACGCACACACGGAAAAACAGAGCTTGCGCATTATGCGAAGGCCTGCACAGATATTGAATATAAATTTCCATTTGGATGGTCGGAACTTGAAGGTATAGCTAACAGGACTGACTTCGATCTGAAGCAGCATATGCGTTTAAGCGGTAAAGATCTCCAATATTTTGACGACGAATCTAAAGATAAGTACGTTCCTTATGTCATTGAACCTTCGGGCGGAGTTGACAGGTCTATTCTTGCTTTCCTCACCGATTCATATCGTGAAGAGGAAGTAAAAGGCGAAAAGCGCGTGTCATTGGCGATACACAAGAGGCTTGCTCCTATTAAAGTCGCAGTGCTGCCGCTTTTAAGGAACAGACCGGATATAGTAGAGCTTGCCGGGAAAATAACTGAGGATCTGCAGAAGTGTTCTGCTCTGGGTGGAAAAGTTATGTATGATGATACTGCTTCTATAGGAAGGCTCTACAGAAGGCAGGATGAAATAGGTACACCGTACTGTATAACTGTCGACGTCGACTCTTTAAGCGATAAAAAGGTAACTATCCGCGATAGAGATTCAATGAAGCAGGATAGGGTAAGCGTTGATAAGGTTAGAGAATATTTAGAAGAGAAGTTCAACTGAGGCATAGAAATTTCTTTGCTTCACAAATTTGAAAGGAGCGGCAGTAGAGATGGGCAGCAAAAGCAAAAAATACGTCTACTTCTTTGGCGGCGGTAAAGCAGATGGAAATGAGTCTATGAAAAATCTCCTGGGCGGCAAGGGAGCGAACTTAGCCGAAATGGCAGGACATCCGAAACTGAGATTGCCTGTGCCTCCGGGATTTACTATAACAACAGAGGTCTGCAACTATTATTACGATAACGGTAAGAAATATCCTAAAGAATTAAAAGAGCAGGTAAATGTCGCTTTATCTAAAGTTGAAAAGATCATGGGGAAGAAATTCGGCGATTCCGCAAACCCTCTTCTCGTATCGGTCCGTTCAGGTGCGCGCAAATCTATGCCTGGCATGATGGAGACGGTCCTAAACGTTGGGCTTACAGAGAAGACAATCGAAGGGCTGATAAAACAGACTGGCAACGAGAGGTTTGTTTACGATGCTTATCGCAGGCTCATAATGATGTATTCAGATGTAGTTATGGAGAAAGCGGAAGGCATTGAGCCTAAGGGCGGCAAAGGTATCCGTAAGATGCTGGATGAAAAGCTGGAAGCCGTAAAGCATTCTAAAGGCTACAGGCTGGACACAGACCTCACTGCGGAAGATCTGAAAAGCCTTGTGGTAGAGTTTAAGAAGACCGTGAAAGAAGTTCTCGGTAAACCGTTCCCGGATAACGCAGAAGAGCAGATGATGGGCGGAGTCGGTGCGGTATTCGCAAGCTGGAACGGCAAGAGAGCCGTTGAATACAGGCGCATAGAGAAGATACCTGATGAGTGGGGGACAGCCGTTACCGTCCAGACGATGGTTTTCGGAAATATGGGCGATGATTGCGCTACCGGTGTTGCTTTCAGCCGTAATCCAGGCAACGGTGAAAATCAGTTCTATGGTGAGTATTTAGTGAACGCACAGGGCGAAGACGTAGTTGCAGGTATAAGGACTCCGGGACCTATTAATGATTATTCCAAGAACGACCAGAGCAAAACACTGCCGACGCTTTCAAAGATCATGCCCAATATATATAAGGAACTCGACAGCATAAAGACCCGCCTCGAGAATCACTATAAGGATATGCAGGACATAGAGTTTACTATCGAGAAGGGCAAGCTTTTCATGCTCCAGTGCCGTGTCGGAAAACGCAATGGTGTTGCGGCGGTGCGCATGGCTGTAGATATGTATAAAGATAAATTCATTACTGCCGATATGGCTATTATGCGTGTCGCGCCAAATCAGCTCGTTGAACTTCTGCTCCCTATGATCGATCCGAAGGCTGAGCTGGCAACACCTCCGATAGCTAAAGGTTTACCTGCTGGTCCTGGCGGCGCTGTAGGCCGGGCCGTGTTTACGTCAAATGACGCTGTTGCGTGGGCTGCAAGAGGCGAGAAAGTAATATTAGTCCGCGAAGAGACTTCGCCTGAAGACGTCGATGGTATGCATAAGGCTCAGGCTATATTAACATGTAAGGGCGGAATGACCTCACACGCGGCACTTGTTGCGCGCGGATGGGGGAAATGCTGCATAGTCGGCTGTGCGGATATCGAAGTCGGCAGCGACCTGAAGTCTTTTGAGACGAAGAAGGGTGTTACAATAAAAGAAGGCGACTGGATAAGCCTAAACGGGACTAAAGGTATCGTGTTTCAGGGTAAGCTTCCGCTCGTCGATGTAGATGTGGAGCATAATAAGTCTTACACAGAGCTGATGAAGCTGGTCGATAAGGCCCGCACGCTTAAAGTCAGGACAAATTCCGATACCCCGAAAGATGCGGCTCAGGCCATAAAATTCGGCGCAGAAGGTATCGGGCTTTTCCGTACAGAGCACATGTTCTATGGAGAAGGCAGCGATAAGCCGCTCTTCCTTCTTCGCAAGATGATCATGTCTAAAAACTTGGACGAGAGGCGTAAGGCGCTCGACGAGTTGTTCCCATACGTGAAGAGCGATATTAAAGCAACCGTAGAAGCTATGAAAGGCTATCCGGTTACTATAAGGCTCCTCGATCCGCCGCTTCATGAATTTGTTCCTCACAGCGCAGACAAGCTGGAAGCGCTTGCAAAAGAGCTGGGCGTAGATATGGCTGAGCTCAATAAGCGCGCAGAAGGTTTGCGTGAGAATAATCCTATGTTGGGACACAGGGGCGTTCGTTTAGGTATTACGTATCCTGAGATCACCGAAATGCAGGTGCGCGCCATACTGGAAGCAGCCGCGGAACTTATTAAGGAAGGCAAGAAAGCCGTTCCTGAAATAATGATCCCAGTTACTTGCGCCAAGACGGAACTTGATAATCAGAAAGCAATAGTTGAAAAAGTAGATAAAGAAGTTCGCGCGAAGTTCGGGCTCAAGAAACTGCCGTATATGTTCGGAACGATGATAGAGATACCTCGTGCCGCGCTTCTGGCAGCTAAGATGGCCGAGACCGCAGAGTTCTTCTCATTCGGGACGAACGACCTTACGCAGATGAGTTTCGGATTTAGCCGTGATGACATAGGGTCGTTCCTGCCGGATTATTTAAACTCAAAAATTCTTCCGGCCGATCCGTTCCAGACAATTGATCAGGACGGTGTCGGAGAGCTTATGAGATACGGTATTGAAAAAGGACGCGCCACACGCAAGGACTTAAAGGTCGGGATTTGCGGTGAGCACGGTGGTGACTCTGAGTCGGTGAAGTTCTGTCATCGCATCGGTATGAATTACGTCAGCTGTTCGCCTTTCAGGGTTCCGATAGCACGTCTTGCGGCAGCGCAGGCGGCTTTGGAAGGTAAAAAGAAAAAATAAAAAGCCATCAGCCGTCAGTTTCCAGCGGTTATGCTGAAAACTGACGGCTTAAAGCTGAAAGTTTAAATTATGGACGCTATCAGACTATACCTGAAAGACATAAAGAAACTTCCGCTGTTGACCCCAGAAGAAGAGATCTCCCTCGCAAATAAGATCAAGCGCGGCGACAAAGCTGCCCGCGCAAAGATGATCCAATCTAACCTGAGGCTTGTTATAAACATAGCTAAGAAGTATTCGCACCTTGGTGTCTCAATGCTGGATCTCATAGAAGAGGGCAATATGGGATTAATGAAAGCTGTAGAGAAATTTAATCCCAAAAAAGGCTATAGGTTTTCTACTTATGCAGCATGGTGGATAAGACAGTATATTTCCAGGGCAATAGCAAACCAGGGCAAAACAGTCAGGATGCCTGTTTATATCATAGAGCTTCTTATGCGGTTCAAGAAAGTTCAGGAGCATCTTACTAATTCCATGAAACGGAAACCGCGTCTGAATGAAATAGCGAAACGCATGGGTCTTCCCATGAAGAGAGCTAAAGAGCTGCATAAAATGGTTTCCGGAACATCGAGTCTTAACGCACCTGTAGGTGATGAAGGATCTACGGAATTTCTCGATCTGATAGAAGATGTGAATATAGTATCGGCCGTTGATGAATTGTCTAATTTCCTGACGCAGGAAAGGATAAATCTTCTTCTCGAGAAGATGTCGAAACGGGAGCAGAAAATACTCAGTCTGCGCTTCGGCCTGAAGGACGGAGTGCCCCACACTCTCAGGGACACCGCAAAGCATTTTGGTATTACCAGGGAGAGGGTAAGGCAGATAGAATCCGCGGCCATGCGCAAGATGCGTGAGATGATGATACAGCAGGAGAAGGAGACGGGTTTTAAAAGCAGGTAAATAAAGGTAGCAGCATGAGCGATCTTAAATCGGCAATTCGAGATATACCTGGTTTTCCAAAAGAAGGCATAATATTTAAAGACATTACTACTCTGCTTGGCAATAAAGATAAATTCAAACAAGCCGTAGATCTCTTCGCCGAAAAATTTAAAGATAAAAAAATAGATGTCATTGTCAGTATCGAGGCGCGCGGTTTTATATTTGGCGCCGCACTAGCCTATAAGCTTGGCGCCGCACTAGCCCCTGTCCGAAAAAAGGGGAAGCTTCCATTCAAGACCTATTCCGTTACATATGAGCTGGAATACGGTAAGGATACCCTTGAGATCCATCAGGATGCGCTTAAAAAAGGCGATAATGTATTGATAGTTGATGATCTTCTGGCTACTGGCGGGACATGTAAGGCCGTGACAGAACTGGTTGAAAAAATGGGAGGCAAGATAGTGGGCCTTGCTTTTCTTATCGAGCTTCTTCCTCTGAAGGGGCGCGAGAAATTTAAAAACTACGATATCGTTTCTTTGATACAAGACGAATACTGCTGATACTGCTAAAACCCCGAAATACACACCATTTTTTAATTTTTCAATTTGACACCGATAAAGTATTCAGGTATACTTATGCAAAACTAACGTTAAATAGCATAAGGCTATTTAAGGAAAGGATATAAGAGATGGGTATTTGTAATTGCAGGAAAAGTTTTATCGTTTTTATAATAATTTTTGTAGTTTGTTTATTTTTGGGTGAGCAGGCATATGCCGTAAATGGAACGCGGGAACTTGGTTTTAGTACCAGAGACTCTGCTATGGCTGGTGCTACTACGGCCTCACCGGAAGACACGTCCTGCTTGGTAAAAAACCCAGCCGGTCTTGTCTGGTTAGGTAATAGGATCGATCTGAGCTATCAGAATATCCTTATTCATGACGTTACTATGCATACCGAAGGCGCTCTTACCAATGCCGGATTGCGCCAGAAGAGCAGCATAAACTATTTGCCCGCTGGCAACGGCGGAGTGAGCTACCGCATCCCCGGAACCGACAAATATCCTATATCTGTAGGGTTTGGAGCTTTTACAATGGCTGGATTGGCGGACAATTTTGCCTCCTCCCGTATGATGACTGCTCTTACAGGTAATTACGATAAGATGATGGACTTGAGGAGTATGCGATTTGCGCCTGGATTAGCGGTTGCATTTAACGACAAATTTTCGTTTGGATTTACCGGAAACATTAATTTGCAAGCGCTGAGAACTAATATGGCGACCTCTACCTATGCACAGACTCAAGGAATGGGGGATTGGGATTTTGCGCCAGGCGGCGGTTTCACATTAGGACTTCTTTATAAATTTAACGAGATGCTAAACCTTGGAGCTACCTACGAAAGCCATCAATGGATGGGACATCATTATAAATATAATGATTGTCTGCCGTATATAGATGAGCCTCCTGTGATAAGCATAGGGTTGGCGCTCAAACCTGTAAAGAATGTAGAGCTTACATTTGATACAAGGTATATCAACTGGAGAGATACTAAGAGCGCAGGAAGAGGTCCCGGAAGCGGTGGTTTTGGATGGAACGATCAATGGGTTTTTGCCGTAGGCGGTGAATACACATATAAGGAAAAGCTTAAATTGCGCCTTGGTTACAATTATGGCAAAGCTCCTTTGCAAGATGACGTCGTTTTTGCAAACGCGCTTTTATCTGCCGCGACTATGGAGCATCATTTTACTACAGGTGTTTCGTATCAGGTCACAAAGAAGCTGTCCTGCGATTTAACATGGGAACACCATTTTATGGGTGTGAAAGCTGACAGTGGCTGCGGAGATGTGTATAGCGTAAACGGTGCTGGCACCAAGATAACAGCCGCTGCGGATATAATAAGTGTTGGGTTAGGGTATAAATTCTAAATATAAAATACAGTAAAAAAAGGCGCTCTTACGAAAACGAGAGCGCCTTTTTTTATTCCTTTGCAGTGTGCCGTTAAATTTGTTATAATTACTTCGATTTTTTATCGCCCCTGTAGCTCAGATGGATAGAGCACAGGTTTCCTAAACCTGGTGTCGCCCGTTCGACTCGGGCCAGGGGCGCCATTTTTTTTCAATAAAAAAACCGGAAAGGCTTCGTATGATAGACCTGCATACCCATACATTATTTTCGGATGGCGAACTTTTGCCGAGCGAACTTGTCAGGCGCGCGGAAGTCAAAGGCTATAAAGTGATAGCTCTTACCGATCATGTTGATTCATCAAACATAGATTTTGTCCTGCCCCGGATAATAAAAGTTTGCAAGGTTTTAAACAGGTTCTGGAATATTCTTGCGGTTCCAGGCGTTGAGATAACTCATGTGCCGGTCCAGGAGATAAAGAGCCTTGTAAAATTTGCCAGAAAAAATGGTGCGAAGATTGTGGTGGTGCATGGAGAGACTGTAGCTGAGCCGGTCATTCCCGGAACCAATCGTGCTGCCATCGAAGCTGGATGTGACATCCTGGCGCACCCCGGACTTATTACCAAAAGCGATATTGAGCTTGCAAAAAAACGCGGAGTTTATTTAGAAATTACCACACGAAAAAATCATTCAAAAACAAATAAGCGGCTTTTTAAGATGGCCAAAGTAATAGGTGCAAAACTGGTTCTTAACAATGATACTCATAGCGAAGAGAGTTTAAAGACGCGTCCGCAGGCTACTGCTATTTTACGAGCCTTAGGAATGACGCAACTCGATATAAACCAGGTATTTAAGAACTCGGAGGACATAGTTAGGAATAAAAAGCTGAATTAACCTTGACATTTTTTTCTCCTATGATATACTTATGTTAATAAAAAAAGTTAGATCGCCTATAACACCATAGATAACTTAAATCTTGGCGAAGGGGGAGGTGGTAAATTAAATAGCCCAGAGTTATCAAGATGTGGTGATGTAGATAAAGCAGCATAATGATATATAGAAGGGCTTGGCAGTTTTGATATCGCATCGGTGCATAAAAGCCCAAACTTTGAAATATATTTATAAAATGTACTTAAACCTCAAAAAGGAGGTATTATGAAGTTTTTGAGAATTCTTTGCGTTCTCGCGTTGGCGCTTTGCGTCACAGCAAGCGTATACGCCGAAACACAGAGCGTGAAGGTAAGTGGTGACCTCACAATGAGAGGCATCTACAGAAATGATTACAGCATGGTCAGCAGCGTTAACGAAGGTGCGACAATTGACGGAACCGATAAGAGCTGGGCAATGACAGTTGCCGCTGTTCAGGTTGATGCGGATCTCACCGATAACGTAACCACAGTAATTCGCTTGCTGAACCAGAGAGATTGGAACGTAGCGCACAGCGCGACCACGACCAGCCCTCTCAACCCAACCGAAACTGCTAATGGTGATGAGTTTGACGTGATGGTAGATTTGGCTTATGTTCAGCTGAAGAATTTTATCTATTCACCGCTCACAGTTACCATTGGTCGTCAGAACCTGTGGTTCGGTCGCGGCTTCATAGTTGGCGCGAATCAGCAGAATCCTGGCAATGTTGGCGGAACTACAGATTCAACATTTGTTGCCGGCAACCTGTCAGCACCGGAATATACAGCCATCAATTCATTTGATGCTGTGAAAGCAGTGTTGGATTTTGATCCATGGACGATCACTGGTATCTATTCAGTTATCGACAATGGGTCGGTTTCAGTCCGTGATAACACTGACCTGTGGGGCGTTAACGTCGGCTACAAATTCAATAAAATGAATGGTGAAGCCGAAGGTTATTGGTTCTATAAGACCGATCGCGGAACCATACCGTTAACAGACCTGAAGGGCAATAGCAATGATGTTTACACGGTAGGTTTAAGAGGAAGCTTTGATCCTATAAGCTGGATTACTCTCGCTGGTGAAGGCGCATGGCAGGGTGGACAATATCTTGAAAGTTCCTTACAGTCAAATTCAAGAACACGCTCTGCGTTTGCAATGGATTTCAGCGGAGAAATAAGATATTTCACAGATAAGTTTGCGTGGAAGCCGAAACTCGGCCTCGAGTATATATATTACTCAGGTAACGTAAATGACGGCGATCCTACACAGGCTGGCGGCGTTTATCATGGATGGGATTCGATGTACAGAGGTAAGTACGATTCCGCCATTCGTGAATTCGTCGGCAAGTTCTACGCAACCAACAGGTATCCTGTAAGAAACAACTATACACAGGCTACTGCGGATGATTCACGCACCAACCAGAACCAGGTTATATTCCTTGGCAGCATTCAGCCGATGGAAAGCCTTACAGTAAAAGGCAACTATAACTTGTTCTGGAACATTGAAGGATACGATGCAGGTGTCAAAAAGTCACAGGGCTTTGTCGGTCAGGAAGTTGACATACAGGCCAATTGGGACTACACCGAAGACGTAAGCTTCAACTTGCTCGCCGGATGGTTTATGCCGGGCGAAGTATATTATGATCAGGGCAAGGCTGTTGCAACGGATCTCGTTGGTTCAGTGAAGGTAAGCTTCTAAGTATTACGTTTAATAAAAAACCCCGCTCAAATACTGAGCGGGGTTTTTTTTATGTTTCTAACTCAGTGTAAAATC
>JBAYMS010000010.1:0-43810 GCA_041663425.1 Candidatus Omnitrophota bacterium | reverse complement strand
TGAATTTAAAATGGATAAGCAGGCTGGGATACACGCCCCGCTTGGAAAACTATCATTTACAGAAGATGCATTATACGGAAATGCCATAGCGCTCATCGATGCGATAATGACAACAACCCCTCAGGGTGGTAGTCCGACGTCACAACACGTTAAGACACTTTTCATAACGACGACTATGGGTCCCGGCATAAAGCTGGATATTGCTCAGTTCAGGAAGGGTTAATTTATCATGGTAACGATGGAAAAGTTTGGAAAACTTTGTAAAGAGAAGATGATGGCGGAGTTAGTTCTGCGCTTCACCAAACATCCGAATTTCGTGATCACCAGCTTTATGGGAACATCCACCGGCGATCTTGAGCAGCTCAGGCGGAACCTGAAAAAGACACAGGCCAACTATTTCGTAGTAAAGAACTCGATCATTAAGATAATTTTCAACCAGATGAAACTGGAAGAAGAGGCTTCAAAGGTAGAGGGCGGGATGGGGATATCGCTTTGCGGTGATGATGTTGCAGCAGCCTGCAGCCTTCTTGTAAATTTTTCCAAGACGAACGATAAATTTAAAATAAAAGGTGCGGTCATTGACGGGAAGCGCCTGTCGGCCGATAAAGTAAAAGAGCTGGCAAGCCTTCCGCCAAGGAACGTCCTGATAGCCAAAGTAGTCGGCGGTATCAAGTCGCCGATAACTGGTTTCGTAAATACTCTGGGCGGAATTCTCAGAAAGTTTGTCTATGTTGTAGACGCGGTAAAGACCAGTAAAGAGAAAACACAAAGCGCAGCAGTTGCGCCAGAAGCTAAATAAGAAAGAGGGGAGAACATGGAAACGAAAGAAGTAAAAATAGAACTGACGGAAAAAATGAAGAACGTGATGGATACCATCGAGAAGATGACCGTCATGGAACTCGCAGACCTAGTGAAGGCTCTCGAAGAAAAGTTTGGTGTTGTTGCAGCAGCAGCAGTAGCAGTGCAGGGCGGCGGAGCAGCAGCAGGTGCGGCACCGGCAGCAGCTGAAGAGAAATCTGTATTTACGGTGGTTCTGGCAGCGGCCGGAGCTAACAAGATCCAGGTTATTAAAGAGCTCAGGTCAATTACCAGCCTCGGCTTGAAAGAAGCGAAAGATCTCGTTGATGGTGCACCGAAGACTATTAAAGAAGGCGCGACTAAGGACGAAGCTGATAAAATAAAGAAGCAGCTCGAAGCCGCAGGCGCTAAGATCGAGTTAAAGTAATTAACAGACGAAGGGCTAAATGATCAAACGAAAAAGTTACGCAAAACTGGAAGAATGCTATAAGCTTCCTAATATGTTGGAGATTCAGCTAAATTCGTATTATGATTTTCTGCAGCTGGACACTCCGAAGGGAAAGCGTAAAAAAGAAGGACTGGAAGCTGCTTTTAGAGAAGTGTTTCCTATAGAGACTCCTGACGGTGAATATAAGCTGGATTATCTGAATTATACTATAGGTAAGCCTAAGTACATCATTTCTGAATGCAAAAAACGCGGTATGAGTTATGCCGGAGCTCTCAGAGTGATGATGCGTCTTAAATCTAAAAAGGAGACGAAGGAGCAGGAAGTTTATCTTGGCGACATTCCGCTGATGACAGATACCGGCACCTTTATCGTTAATGGCGATGAGAGGGTCGTTGTCAGTCAGCTGCATCGTTCGCCTGGCATATCGTTTGAGTCTGAGCCGCATCCGTCTGGAAAAAATATATTTTCAGCAAGGATTATCCCTTACAGAGGGGCGTGGGTAGAATTTGAATTTGATATGAACGACGTTCTTTATGTCTATGTCGATAGGAAGAGAAAATTCCTGGCGACAGTATTTTTACGTGTTTTTGGATATTCGAGCGATGAAGACATATTGAAGGCGTTTTGTGATTTGGAAGTTCATGAACTTGCAAGATCGGCACAGCTGGAGAAGCTTTTAGGAGCTACGCTGGCGAGTGATCTAGTCGAAAAAGAGACGAACGTTCTCATCGCGTCAAAATTTGACAAGATAACAAAAGAGATGTCCGACAAGATCTGGGCGTCTTCAGTGCGCAAGATATCAGTTCTTAATAATCCTATCCCAGAAATGATAAACACCCTCAAAAAAGATCACACTAAAAATAAAGAAGATGCGCTCATAGATATATATAGGAAGCTGAGACCCGGGGATCCCCCAACACCAGAGTCTGCGGCCAACCTTGTTATGAGGCTTTTCTTCGATAACAAAAGATATGATCTCGGTGATGTCGGCCGATATATGCTGAATAGAAAACTTGATATGAATGTTTCTCTTGAAGAGAGACTTATAACGCCTCAGACGCTGATCAAAGTTGTGACTAAGCTTATTGCAGTAAAGGCCGGTCACGGAGCCACGGACGACATCGACCACCTTGGAAACAGGCGTGTTCGTTGCGTTGGTGAACTTCTTCTTAATCAGATACGCGTAGGTCTTGCCAGGGTTGACAGATCCTGCAGGGAAAGAATGAATATATACGACCTTTCAAATGTCATGCCCCACAATCTTATAAATTCTAAGCTGATCTCAGGTGTTGTGCGTGACTTCTTCGGAAGGAGCCAGTTATCACAATTTATGGATCAGACGAACCCTCTGGCGGAATTGACACACAAACGACGTATGAGCGCTCTTGGGCCTGGCGGTTTGAATAGGGAAAGAGCTGGTTTTGAAGTTCGTGACGTTCACTATTCGCATTATGGCCGCGTCTGTCCGATTGAAACACCGGAAGGCCCGAACATAGGACTTATAGCTTCGTTGAGTACATACGCGAAGATCAATAAGTATGGTTTCATTGAAACGCCTTACAGGAAAGTAGAGAACGGGAAAGTTACCGATAAAATAGATTATCTTTCGGCCGACATGGAAGACCTTTATATTATTGCTCAGGCGAATGCTAAGATCGATGATAAGGGGCACTATATCGAGGATAAGGTGTTCTGCCGATTTAAGGATGACTTTATCCAGGCAGATCCGAAAGCGGTCCAGTATATGGACGTATCACCCAGACAGCTTGTGAGTGTCGCAGCATGTCTTATACCATTCCTTGAACACGATGATGCTAACAGGGCGCTAATGGGTTCGAATATGCAACGCCAGGCAGTTCCGTTGCTTTACACCGAATCGCCGCTCGTCGGAACTGGCATCGAATACAGGACGGCAAAAGACTCCGGCGCGGTAGTGGTCGCAAAGAATTCCGGTACAGTTACAGCTGTAGATTCAAGCGAAATAGTGGTAAGCGGAAAGAGTTATAAACTTAGTAAGTTTGAGAGGTCCAATGCCAATACTTGTGTTAATAACAGGCCTATCGTTGCTTTGGGCGATAAAATTAAAGAGGGTGATACTATCGCGGACGGACCAGCTACAGATAATGGCGAGTTGGCGCTTGGTAAGAATGTTCTCGTAGCTTTCATGCCGTGGAGAGGGTATAACTTTGAAGACGCTATACTCCTAAGTGAGAAGCTTGTCGCGGAAGATAAATATACTTCACTTCATATAGAAGAATTTGAAGTTGAAGCGCGTGATACGCGTCTTGGCAATGAAGAAGTCACCAGAGATATTCCGAATGTTGGCGATGAAGCTCTGCATAATCTGGATGAGAGTGGCATTATAAGAATAGGCGCTGAAGTTGAGCCTGGCGACATACTTGTCGGTAAGGTTACCCCAAAATCAGAGACCGAGCTTTCGCCTGAAGAGAAGCTCTTGAGGGCTATATTTGGTGAAAAAGCTGGCGATGTGAGAGATTCGTCTCTTATAGCGTCTCCTGGTGTTGAAGGTATAGTGGTAGATGTGCGCGTATTCTCAAGACGGGATGCAAGATCCAAGACTAAGGAAGAAAGAAATATAGAAAATAAAGAGATCAAAGGTCTTGAGGAAACTTATCAAACTCAAATAAAGAAAGTTAAGGAAGAAAAATATAAAAAGCTGCACAACTTACTCGTAGGTCAAAAGCTTGCTGCAGGTATCTTGGATCAGGAGTCTGGGAGGGCGCTTGTCTCGCAGGGCAGAACGGTCAGAGTAAAAGACCTGAATCGCATTGTTGAAAAAGGCGATCTCGAGACAATAAAGCTCAGCAACCCTGAGACTGAACAGGAGATAGGCAGGATAACCAGGCTTCTTGACAGTCAGATAGAAGAGCTGACATTTGAACTTGAAAGAGAAATTGATAGAGTCAAAAGAGGCGATGAGTTACCGCCGGGCGTATTGAAAAAAGTCAAAGTTTACGTCGCGAGCAAAAAGAAAATATCCGTCGGCGATAAGATGGCAGGACGACATGGAAATAAGGGTGTTGTCGCTAAAATATTGCCTGTAGAAGATATGCCTTTTTTAAGCGATGGCACGCCGGTAGAGATAGTGTTGAATCCGCTCGGCGTTCCTAGCCGTATGAACGTCGGACAAATACTGGAAACACATCTTGGGTGGGCCGCAAAGATCCTTGGGTTTAAAATTGCAAGCCCTGTTTTCGACGGAGCTACTGAAGCTGAAATAAAAGATGCGATGAAACAGGCTAATATACCGGCTGAGGGCAAAGTAACGGTTTACGATGGGTTTACCGGTAAACCATTCGATCAGAAGGTTACGGTCGGCTACATATATATGCTGAAACTTGCTCACCTGGTTGATGATAAGATACACGCCCGTTCAATCGGACCTTACTCGCTCGTTACTCAGCAGCCGCTCGGCGGCAAAGCGCAGTTCGGCGGCCAGAGGTTCGGAGAAATGGAAGTTTGGGCGCTTGAGGCTTATGGCGCAGCGTTTACATTGCAGGAATTGCTGACAGTTAAATCCGATGACGTTGTCGGAAGAACAAAGATATACGAAGCTATTGTTAAAGGTGATAATAAGCTGCAGACAGGAACTCCTGAATCGTTTAATGTATTGGTCAAAGAATTACAGTCTCTCGGCCTTGAAATTAAGATGGAAAAAAAGGTCCCAGAGGATAAGGAAAGCTAAAATGGTAGAAGAATCGAACCTGTTTAATGCGATAACGATAAAGATAGCGTCTCCTCAGATCATAAGATCATGGTCTAAGGGTGAGGTGAAAAAACCTGAGACTATTAATTACAGGACTCTGAAGCCTGAAAAAGACGGGCTCTTCTGCGAACGCATATTCGGACCCACAAAAGACTATGAATGTAATTGCGGAAAGTATAAACGCATAAAGCATAAGGGTATAGTCTGCGATAGGTGCGGAGTAGAAGTCACTCGCTCAAGTGTGCGACGTGAGCGTATGGGTCATATAGAGCTTGCATGTCCTGTTTCTCACGTATGGTTCTTCAAAGTCATGCCTTCAAGAATAGCTATTCTCATAGGGCTCACTTCAAGAGAGCTCGAGAAAGTGCTTTATTACGAAGAGTATATTGTTACTGATCCCGGGGAAACGCCATTGAAAAAAATGGAGCTTCTTTCGGAAGAAAGATATAAAGAGTATAGAGATAAATACGGCCAGAAATTTGCTGCTAGAATGGGTGGTGAGGCAGTAAGAGAACTTTTGAAAGATATTGACCTCGATAAGCTTGCAGCAAAAGTGAAGCGCGAAATAAAGGATACAAAATCTGACAATACTCAGAAAAGATCAGTGAAAATAATGAGACTAATCGAGGCTCTTAAGAATTCCGGCAACAGACCGGAGTGGATGATCCTCGATATACTACCTGTAATACCACCAGACCTTAGACCTCTCGTTCCGCTAGATGGCGGCAGATTTGCCACAAGCGATCTTAATGACTTGTATCGAAGGGTCATAAATAGAAATAATCGTCTTAAAAAGTTGATAGAACTTAAGGCTCCGGAGATCATTATCAGGAATGAAAAGAGAATGCTTCAGGAGGCAGTTGATGCTTTATTTGATAATGGCAGGCACGGTAAGGCCGTTTTAGGTCCCGGTAACAGGCCTCTAAAATCTTTGAGCGATATGTTGAAGGGGAAACAGGGCAGATTCCGACAGAACTTGCTTGGTAAACGAGTGGATTACTCGGGCAGAAGTGTTATAGTTGTGGGCCCTGAATTAAAGTTGAACGAGTGCGGTCTTCCTAAAAAGATGGCCCTTGAGTTATTTGAACCTTTCATAATTAAAAAACTGAAAGAGCGCGGCTTTGTCCATACTATAAAGAGCGCTAAAAAGATGGTCGAAAAAGCGAAGCTTGAAGTTTGGGACATACTTGATGACGTAATCAAAGATCATCCTGTCATGCTAAACCGAGCTCCGACACTTCACAGGCTTGGTATACAGGCGTTTCAGCCGATACTAATCGAAGGTAATGCTATACGTATACATCCGCTAGTTTGCACAGCTTTCAATGCTGACTTTGATGGTGACCAGATGGCGGTTCACGTGCCTCTTTCGATTGAAGCTCAGACCGAATGTAAGCTTCTTATGATGTCTTCAAATAATATTTTCTCACCAGCAGATGGCAGACCTATAACAAGTCCGACGCAGGATATAGTGTTGGGTTGTTACTATATGACCAAAGAACGGCCGGGCGCTAAGGGTGAGGGTATGATATTTAGCTCTCCTGAGGAAGTTCGTATTGCTTACGAAGATCAGGAAATTGAATTACACGCAAAGATCAAAGTTGCGATTAATTCACAGATAATTGAAACGACCGTAGGTAGAGTATTTTTTAACCAGCTGTTGCCTGCTGGTGTCGGATATGTCAATGAAACCATGAGCAAGTCAAAGCTCGGTAAAACTATTTACCGCTGCTATAAACTTATGGGACATCAAAGCGTTGTGAAGCTTCTGGATCAGCTTAAGAGGGCTGGATTTGAAGAAGCCACTAAAGCCGGACTATCTATTTCGATAGATGATCTTAAGATACCGCTTGAGAAGCAGGAGTATATACAGAAAACCGTTGGCGATGTTAAGCACGTTGAAGAGCAGTATAAGCGTGGTCTTATAACCGACAGAGAGCGCTACAACAAGATCATCGATTTATGGACACACACGACCGATGACGTTTCAGATCTGATATTCAAAGAGCTTGATTCGTTTAATCCGATATTCATGATGGCAGACTCGGGTGCACGTGGTTCGAAATTGCAGATACGCCAATTGGCCGGTATGCGTGGTCTTATGGCTAAACCTTCAGGTGAAATTATTGAAACTCCGATCACTGCAAACTTCCGCGAAGGTCTGACGGTTCTCGAATACTTCATTTCAACTCACGGAGCCCGTAAGGGTCTTGCTGATACAGCGCTTAAGACGGCCGATTCCGGATATCTTACCAGAAGGCTTGTTGACGTTGCTCAAGACGTTATCGTAAGCAGTGATGACTGCGGAACGGTTAACGGCATTCTAATAAGTGCAATAATTGAGGGCGATGAAGTTGTTGTTAAGCTTTCAGAAAGAATAATAGGAAGAGTTGCGCTGGATAATATAGTTGATGTAATAACTGATACAGTTCTGGTCGAAGCTGGTTCTGAGATCACGGAAGAAAAAGCCAAGCAGATAGAAGAGGCTGGTATCGAGAAGATAAGAATCCGTAGTGTTCTTACCTGCGAGGCGAAGCATGGTTGCTGCGCAGCATGCTATGGCAGAAATCTGGCAACTAACAGAATGGTTGAGCTGGGTGAGGCTGTAGGTATTATCGCCGCTCAGTCGATAGGTGAGCCCGGAACACAGCTTACAATGAGAACGTTCCATATAGGTGGTACTGCTTCCAGAATAGTTGAGCAGTCTTATATTGAATCAAAAAATAAAGGTCTCGTGAAATACCACAGCCTTAAAGTAGTTGCGACGAAGAAGGAAGGCGAATTTGTTGTCCTTAATAGGAACGGACAAATAAGCGTAAATGATCCTTCTGGCCGCGAACTTGAGCGTCATACAGTTCCTCAGGGCGCTATGATAAGGGTTGAAGAAGGTAAGCCGGTAGATGTCGGTTCTATATTTGTGAAATGGGATCCGTATACAGTGCCGATCCTCACGGACGTTTCCGGTACGGTTAAATTTGAAGATATTAAAGAAAATATTACAATGAAAGAGGAGCTCGACCCTGCGACTAAGCTGAAGAACAGGGTTATAGTCGAACATAAAGGTGATTACCATCCTCAGATCATAGTTTTGGGTAAAGAGGGCGAAGTTGCGGCGATATATCCGATACCTGCTGGTGCGCACATAGTTGTGACAGATGGCAAACAGGTTTCTGCCGGAGATGTTCTCGCTAAAACGCCGCGTGTGCTATCGAAAACAAAAGATATCACAGGTGGTTTGCCCCGAGTAGCTGAGCTTTTTGAAGCAAGAAGGCCGAAAGATCCTGCTATCATAAGCGAGATCGACGGTATAGTTGAATTCGGAGAATCGAAAAAAGGACAGAAGAGAGTTGTTGTGAAGTCTTCCACCGGTATGAAGAAGGAGTATGTTATACCGCATGGAAAACACCTCAACTTTTATAAAGGTGATAAGGTTCTTGCTGGACATCAGCTGGTAGATGGGCCAGTGGTTCTTCAGGACATTCTTCGCGTATCAGGTGATAAAAAACTGCAGGAATACCTTGTTAATGAAGTCCAGGAAGTTTACAGACTTCAGGGTGTAAATATAAACGACAAGCACATCGAAGTAATTGTCAGACAGATGCTCCGCAAGATGAAGATCGAAGATCCTGGCGACACGACGTTCTTACTTGGTCAACAGGTTGATAAGACGGTCTTTATTGAAGAAAACAAAAGGGTGACTAAGAAAAAAGGTAAAGCGGCCAACGCTACGCCAGTGCTTTTAGGTATTACTAAAGCATCATTGAATACTGAGAGTTTCATTTCAGCCGCGAGCTTCCAAGAGACGACTAGGGTGTTAACTGAGGCAGCCGCAGCTGGCAAGACGGATTACCTGAAAGGTCTGAAAGAAAATATCATAATGGGTCACTTGATACCTGCGGGAACAGGGTTTAGCACCCATAGAAATATTTCGATAGTAAAGCATGTATTTGATGAACCGCTCAAAGAAGCATTAGAGAAGAAAGAAGAAACGAAAGAAAAGGAATCAGTATAAAATATGCCGACAATTAATCAGCTAATTAGATTAGGTAGGGAAAAATTTAAAAACAGGAGCAAATCACCGGCTCTGAAGAGTTGTCCTCAAAGAAGAGGTGTTTGTTTGCAGGTAAAAACCCAGACGCCCAAAAAGCCAAACTCTGCACTTAGAAAAGTTGCGAGGGTCAGGCTTACGAACTCGGTCGAAGTGACTTCCTATATTCCGGGTGTTGGACATAACCTGCAGGAGCATTCGATCGTTCTGGTAAGAGGCGGCAGGGTCAAGGATCTACCAGGTGTGCGCTATCACATCGTTCGCGGAGTCCTTGATACGGCAGGCGTAGTTGACAGAAAAAAATCAAGATCAAAATACGGCGCTAAGAAACCGAAGGAGAAGGCGGCAGGCAAATGAGAAGACGACGAGCAGAAAAAAGAATGGTAATACCGGATCCGAAATACAAAAACACTACTGTGTCCAGATTCATTAATGTTATTATGAAGGAAGGTAAGAAGGCAGTAGCGGAAAGGATTGTTTACAGGTCTTTTGAAATAATAGCCGAAAAGGCTGGTAAGCCGGCTATGGAAGTTTTTCAGAAAGCAATGGATAATTCGAGGCCGCTTCTTGAAATAAAAGCTAGAAGAATAGGTGGAGCAACATATCAAGTCCCTGTTGAGGTTAGACCCGAACGCGGTGTTTCGATTGCAATGAGATGGATCAGGAATTTTGCAAGGGCTAAAAAGGGAAAACCGATGGAAATTAAGCTGGCTGATGAGCTTTTAGACGCATATAAGGGCGAAGGTTCGGCTATAAAGAAGCGAGAAGATACTCATAAAATGGCGGAAGCTAATAAGGCATTCGCGCATTATAGATGGTAAACGACGGTATAAATATTAGGATCGGATAATTTAGAAATGACTACAAATTCAAGAATGGAAAATATTCGTAATATAGGCATCATTGCGCACATCGATGCCGGTAAGACGACTACCACAGAACGCATACTGTTCTTTACTGGTAAGCTCTATAAGGTGGGTACTGTTGATGAAGGCACTGCTGTTATGGACTGGATGGTTCAGGAGCAGGAGCGCGGTATCACTATCACCAGTGCTGCGACAGCATGTCAGTGGAAGGGTAAAAATATCAATATCATCGATACTCCCGGCCACGTTGACTTTACAGTTGAGGTTGAGAGATCTCTTAAAGTTCTTGACGGTGCCGTTATCGTTCTTTGTGCGGTAGGCGGCGTTCAGCCTCAGTCTGAAACTGTATGGCGCCAGGCGGATAAATATAAAGTTCCAAGAATTGCTTTCATAAATAAGATGGATCGAACGGGCGCAAATTTCTTCAAAGTTCTTGATGATATGAGGACGCGTCTTGCTGCAAATCCTATCCCTGTGCAGATACCGATAGGCGCTGAAGGTAATTTTCAGGGCATGGTCGATCTGATTGAAATGAAAGCGTATGTTTACAAAGGTGATGATAAAGATGCTGGGTTCGATATTGTTGCGATCCCGGAAGAGGTGAAAAAGCTTGCAAGCCAGTATCGCCACGATCTTATCGTTAAGTTAGGTGAGGTCGACGAAGTGGTGATGGATAAATATATTCAGGAAAAAGGTCTTTACCCTAAAGAAATACGCGAAGTCCTAAGAAGGGCTACGATCGCTGGTAAGATCATACCAGTTATGTGCGGAGCATCTGCGAAGAATAAAGGTATCCAGCCGCTTCTTGATGCGATTACCGAGTATCTACCGTCTCCTCTTGATATAGAGCCGGTTAAAGGTGTTAATCCTGATACGGATGAAGATATAATAAGAAAGCATTCTGAGGAAGACAAATTCTCAGCTTTAGTATTTAAAATTAAAGCTGATCCGTTTGTAGGAAAATTGGCATACACACGAGTTTATTCTGGACAGCTGAAACCTGGCGATACAGTGTTTAATTCTACAAAAGGAAAAGACGAACGCATAGGCAAGATATTAAGGATGCATGCCAATAAGCAGGAAATTATTGAGAAGGCGCTTGCGGGTGATATTATTGCTGTCGTAGGTTTGAAGGATTCAACTACAGGGCATACTATTTGTGATAAGGAAAATCCTATAGTCCTTGAATCGATGCACTTTCCTGAGCCTGTTATATCAATGGCTATTGAACCTAAAACTAAAGCTGACCAGGAAAAACTTGGTATGGCAATGCATAAGCTTGCAGAAGAGGATCCAACGTTTAAAGTTAATTACAACAAAGAGACGGGCCAGACTATTATAAGCGGCATGGGTGAATTGCATTTAGAAATTATTGTAGACAGAATGTTGCGCGAATATAATGTTGGCGCGAATGTTGACAAGCCCCAGGTTGCATATAAAGAAACAATCACTCGTCAAACAAGGGCTGTGGGTAAATTTATTCAGCAGTCCGGCGGCCGTGGACAGTATGGTCACGTTGTTATGGATGTTGCGCCTGCGCAAAAAGGTGAAGGTATAAAATTTGAATCGAAAATTATAGGCGGAGCAATCCCCCGTGAATATGTTCCTTCCGTCGAGGAAGGCGTTATCGACGCTGCGCGGAATGGTTCTTTAGCTGGCTATCCGGTAACGGACATAGATGTGAAGCTTATCGATGGTTCGTTCCACGAAGTTGATTCTTCCGACATCGCGTTCCAGATGGCGGCAAGGATTGCATTGAATGATGCTCTCAAGAATGGCGGGTCAGTACTTCTTGAGCCGATCATGAAACTCGAAGTAACTACACCTGAGAATTATATGGGTGAGGTTATCGGAGATTTGAGTTCCAGAAGAGTGAAGATCGAGGCTATTGACGACAGGCCGGGGCTCAAAGTTATTAGAGGCCTTGCGCCGCTAAGCGAAATGTTTGGTTACACTACAACATTAAGAAGCTTGACTCAGGGCCGCGCATCGTCTACAATGGAGCCTTCCTTCTATCAGGAAGTCCCCAAGAATATAGCAGAAAAGATAGTTGAGTTAAGTGGCAGAGCTAATGCCAGAAAAGTATAATAAATAGAGGAAGTCTCTCTCTGTGGTGGTAGAGCATTGCAGGTAGGGGCGATTTAGCAGACTGAAATCATATCAAATCGGAGGAGTTTTTTATGGCAAAAGAAACGTTTGTAAGGAGTAAGCCGCACGTCAATATAGGCACTATCGGTCATATCGACCACGGTAAGACTACGCTTACAGCATCTATTCTAGCCACCCTTGCTAAAAAGGGTAAGGCCCAGGTAAAGAGTTATGCGGATATCGCCAAAGGCGGTACAGTCCGCGATGAAACCAAAACAGTTACTATCGCAGTAGCGCACGTTGAATACGAGACAGATAACAGGCATTACGCCCACATCGATTGCCCCGGTCACGCTGACTACATTAAGAATATGATCACCGGTGCCGCTCAGATGGATGGAGCTATCCTTGTAGTATCTGCAGTAGACGGCCCGATGCCTCAGACTCGCGAACACATACTTCTTGCACGTCAGGTCAACGTTCCTTCAATAGTAGTATTCCTTAATAAGGTAGACTTAGTAGAAGATAAAGAGCTTGTAGACTTAGTTGAGCTTGAAGTCAGAGAGCTCTTAACAAAGTATAAATTCGCAGGAGATAAGACCCCTGTAATAAGAGGAAGTGCGCTTAAGGCAATGACTCAGCCAGATGTCCCTGAAGCCACAAAGCCGATATTCGACCTGATGGAGGCATGTGATACATTCATACCTGCCCCCCAGAGAGCCCTCGATAAGCCGTTCCTTATGCCTATCGAAGACGTATTCTCGATCACAGGCCGCGGCACAGTAGGAACAGGCAGGGTAGAGCGCGGACTGATTAAAGTAGGCGAGGAAGTGGAAATAGTTGGTATAAAGCCCACGAAGAAGTCAGTCGTGACCGGCGTTGAAATGTTCAGAAAGCTCCTCGATTCAGGACAGGCCGGTGATAATATCGGAGTGCTCCTAAGAGGTATTGAAAAGACAGATCTTGAAAGAGGCCAGGTCCTTGCAAAACCGGGATCCATCACGCCTCATACGAAGTTCAAAGCAGAGGTTTATATCTTAAGTAAAGAAGAAGGCGGTCGTCACACCCCATTCTTCAATGGATACAGACCCCAATTCTACTTCAGAACTACAGACGTTACCGGAGTAGTTACCCTCCCGAAAGATGTGGAGATGGTGATGCCCGGAGATAACGTTCAGTTCGAAGTAGTATTGATTACCCCGATAGCCATGGAGAAGGAACTGAGGTTCGCCATAAGAGAAGGCGGCCACACCGTAGGCGCTGGGGTAGTAACCGAAGTTATAGAGTAGACAATGGCACAGCAAGCACCTCAAAAAATACGGATCAAATTAATAGCGTACGATCACAGACTACTGGACCTCTCGGCTCAGGAGATAGTTGAGACGGCAAAGCGCACTGGCGCAGATATAGCCGGCCCGATTCCTCTCCCAACTAAGAGAGAAGTCTTCACGGTTCTGAGATCGCCGCACGTCGATAAGAAGTCGCGTGAGCAGTTTCAGATCAAGACGCATAAGCGTATATTGGACATAATAAGTCCTACATCTAAAACGATAGATGCGTTGAAGAAACTTGACTTACCGGCTGGTGTGTACGTAGAAATAAAATAAGCTTCTAAGGCTTCCGAGCTTTTAAGCTGCAAGAAAGACGATAAATTATGATAGGAATACTGGGTAAAAAAATAGGGATGACCAACGTGTATAATGAAACCGGAAAAATAGTTCCGGTGACACTTATCGAGGCAGGACCATGCCACGTTGTGCAGGTTAAGACTAAAGATAACGACGGCTACAATGCTATACAGGTTTGTTTTGGTGTGCGCAGAGATAAGACCGTTAATAAGCCGGATATCACAAAGTTCAAAAAAGCTGGTGTGCCTTGTGCAAGATTCGTCAAAGAGATACGCGTGGTTGACACTGCCCCTTATAAAGTTGGCCAAAAGATAGAGGCTGATGTGTTTGCAAAAGGCGACTATGTTGATGTTACGGGTACCTCTATAGGCCGTGGTTTTCAGGGCGGCGTAAGGCGATGGGGCTGGACGGGCGGTGACGCCGGTCATGGTTCTATGTTCCACAGGGCTGTTGGATCTATTCAGTCTGGTGCGAGGCTTGGCCGCGTAACCAAAGGCCATCATCTTCCCGGGCATATGGGTGTTGACAAGATCACCGTGCAGAATCTGGAAGTCTTAGATGTTGATAAAGCTAATAATCTGATCCTTGTAAGAGGCAACGTGCCGGGGCATAAGAATAGTTTTCTAATAGTGAAAGAAGCTAGAAAGCGTCCTAAAGGATTTGTAAAACGTAAACAGACCATGACACTCTCTAAAAAAGGTGTTAAGGGTCAGACCCAAAAGAAATAGAGATAAAAAATGAAACAGAACAAAGAAAATCCAAGAAAAGCAAAAGCCAGGAAGATAAAGACGAACATCGAAAAAGCTAAAACTGAAAAGCCAAAAGCTAACAAGAACGGTGAATTTTCGATACCTGTCTACGATATGAAGGGCAAAGAAGTTGAGCGTCTTTCTCTGGATAAAGATTTATTTAACGGCGAAGTAAATAAAGAGCTTTTATATCACGCCATTGTGGTGTATAATTCTAATCAGCGCCAGGGTAATGCTCATACGAAGACCCGTGGTGATGTGTCTGGTGGCGGAAAGAAGCCTTTCAGACAGAAGGGGACGGGACAGGCGAGAGCTGGCTCCACGAGATCTCCTCTCTGGAGACACGGCGGATCGATATTCGGACCTCATACAAGAGATTTCCATCGCGAACTTCCGAAGAAAGTTAAGAAGCTGGCGTTTCTGTCTAGTATAAACTCCAAGCTGAATGACGAGAAGCTGTTTGGTATAAGCGCAGTCGAGATGACTGAGGCTAAGACAAAGAAATTTAAAGCCGTCGTTGATGCGCTGAAGCTTGAAGGCAAAAGTCTTTTTATTCTGGATGCGATAGACGATAAGATTAAAATAGCTGCTAGAAATTTGCAGGAAGTGGCAGTGAAAAATTATAAAGATTTCAGCACTATAGATGTTCTTAAATGCGACAACATGGTTATAACGAAAGCGGCACTGCAAAAATTACCGGAAAGGTTCAAAATTTAACATGAAGGATCCACACGACGTAGTAAAGGGTATGATCAGGACCGAGAAGGGCGCAAATCTAATGCCTTTAAATAAATATCTCTTCTGGGTCGCCAAGAGTTCAAACAAGATTGAAATTAAAAAAGCCATCGAAGATATTTACAAAGTAAAAGTAGGTGACGTAAATACTGTGACGATGAGGGGTAAGTCTAAGAGAGTCAGGTATGTGGTTGGTAAGACTCCTGATTGGAAAAAAGCTATAGTTACCCTTAAAGAGGGAAGCAAGATAGACGTAGCGTAAATTAATTATAACCAGAAATTAGATAGGAATAAAAAATGGGAATAAAAAAATTCAGACCAACAACGCCAGGTTTAAGACATGCGGCGATATCCGACTTCGAAGAGCTTACTAAGAGTAAGCCTGAGAAGGGACTTCTTGTGGCGCTTAAGAAATCAGGCGGCAGGAACAATCGTGGAAGGATTACCTCACGTCATCGTGGCGGCGGGCATAAAAGGATGCTTAGGCTTATTGATTTCAAGCGTAACAAGTTTGATGTGCCGGCTAAGGTTGTAGCTATAGAGTACGATCCGAACAGGTCCGCAAGGCTTGCACTCGTTGAGTATACTGATGGCGAAAAGCGTTATATTCTTGCACCGATAGGGTTAGCCGTTAATGATTTAGTCGTCTCGAGCTTGACGGCAGAGATAAAGACGGGGAATGCAACGACTTTAGCCAATATACCGGCTGGTATACCTATACATAATATTGAATTAAAGAAGGGTAGCGGAGCCACCATAGCCAGGTCTGCCGGCAACTCCTGCATTATAATGGCCAAGGAAGGCGATTATGCTCAGGTTAAATTGCCAAGCGGCGAATTACGGCTGATAAGCCTTGCGTGTATGGCTACTATAGGGCAGGTGGGTAATATTGAGCATGAGACCATATCAATAGGTAAGGCTGGAAGAAATAGGTGGCTGGGTTTGAGGCCATACTCTAGAGGTGTTGCCAAGAACCCGCATGACCATCCAATGGGTGGTGGTGAAGGTAAAGCTACAGGTGGACTACCTAGGTCACCATGGGGTCAGTATGCAAAAGGTTTAAAGACGCGCAAAGCTAAGCATTCAGATAAATTTATATTGAAGAGGAGAAAATAGGGATGTCAAGGTCAACAAAAAAAGGACCGTTTATTGACGAGAAGCTTTTGATGAAGGTGCAGAAGGCCGTGGCCGCTGGCGATAAAAAGCCTATAAAGACATGGGCTAGAAGATCGACTATAACCCCGGAGTTTGTGGGCCTGACATTAGCAGTTTATAACGGCAGAAAATTCATACCTGTTTATGTTACTGAGAATATGGTAGGGCATAAGGTTGGCGAATTTTCACCTACTAGAACGTTCAAGAAGCACGGGGCAGCAACAGAAATTTCAATGGATAAGACGTAAAAGTTATAGGCATAAGTCACAAGTAAGTAGAAAGAGAAAAATATGATAACGAGAGCAGTCCTAAGATACGTAAGAATAACGCCGAGAAAGTTTCGGCAGATCATTCCGCTTGTAAAGGGTAAAAATCCACAAGATGCCATTTCTATATTGATGAGCGTTAAAAAGGGCGCATCGAAATACGGGATAGACGTTATATCCTCCGCCATTAATAACGTGAAGAGAATGCAGGGCGTGGAAGTTTCGGATCTATATATATCGAATCTTATTGCTAATGGCGGTCCTATGCTTAAAAGGTTTAAAGCGGCATCTATGGGAAGGGCTAGCCTTATAAAGAAACGAACAAGCCATATTACTGTAGAATTGGATCGCGTAGCTAAAAAAGCAGAGCTTCCTAAAGCACATGCTGCGAAGTATGCGCATAAAGAGACTGCGGAGAATGTGAAAAAAGAAACAATCAAAGATAAGCAGCCAGAGGCGAAGAAAAAGAGCACAACTAAGAAGGGTAAGGAATAATATGGGTCAAAAAGTACATCCATATGGTTTCAGGGTCGGTTATATTTATGACTGGAAATCGAGATGGTTTGCCAACAGGCAGGATTTTCCGAAAATGCTCCTCGAGGACGTTAAGATACGTAAGTTCGTAAAGAAGACTTTAGCGACCGCTGCGGTATCTAAAATAGAGGTAGAGCGTTCAAGTGAGAAGGTGCGCGTCCTCATATTCTCCGCAAGACCCGGTATAATAATTGGCCGTAGAGGGTCAGAGATCGAGAAGCTGAAAGAGGTTCTTCGTTCGATCACCGGAAAAGAAGTTATGATAGACATTAAGGATATTAAGAATGCAAACGTTGATGCGCAGCTTGTTGCTGAGAATATAGCGTTTCAGCTAGAGAAGCGCATACCCCATAAACGGGCAATGAAAAAAGCAGTGCAGAGCGCTCTTGATGGTGGTGCGAAAGGTGTTAAGATTATATGTTCCGGAAGATTGGGTGGAGCCGAAATCGCCAGGCGTGAAAGCTATCGCGTCGGATCTATCCCTGCGCAGACTTTAAGAGCGGATGTTGATTACGGTTTTGCGGAAGCGCTTACGACCTATGGGCTGATAGGCGTTAAAACTTGGGTATATAAAGGTGATAAGGTATTGGACAAGGCTAAAGATGAGCCTGTAGAGGAAAAGAAATAAATAAGGTGCGAGGCAATATATGGGCTTAATGCCAAAAAGAGTAAAATTTAGAAAATCACAGCGCGGTCGAAGGTTTGGAACCTCATTCCGCGGTGCGAAGCTTTCATTCGGAGAATTTGGTTTGAAGGCGCTTGAGAATGCTTATTTTACAGATAGGCAGATAGAAGCGGCCAGGGTGGCGCTGATGAGAAATCTGAAAGGCGGCGGTAAAGTCTGGATAAGGATATTCCCGGATAAGCCGATCACTAAAAAGCCGGCCGAAACCAGAATGGGTAAAGGTAAAGGCATGCCTGATCATTGGGTGGCGGTAATAAAAAAAGGTAAGATACTTTTCGAAATGGACGGCGTTCCGGTAGATATAGCGCGGGACTGTATGAGAATAGCCGCACATAAAGTACCATTCCGAACTAAATTCATTACAAGGATGATGCACTAATGATTAAAGCTAACGAATTAAGGAACATGACGGCTGACGAAATAAAGATGAAGATTGAAGGTTTGAAGAAAGAACTTTTCAATTTACGCACTGAAGCGAAAGCTGGCAGGATAGAAAAGCCGCACAAGATAAACGAGATCAGGAAAGACGTTGCCAGGTGCGAGACCGTTATAAGGGAGAAGGCTAATGCAAAGTAATACTAGGAACAACCGTAAAGAGAGAATCGGTACTGTAATAAGCGACAAGATGGATAAGACGATAACAGTCAGGGTAGAGCGAATGATGCGTCATCCGGTTTATAACAGGTCCGTTAAAAAGGCCACTACATTCAAAGCGCACGATGAATCCAACACAGCTAAGACCGGCGATGTGGTCAGGATACAGGAAACGAGGCCGTTGTCGAAGACGAAAAGATGGAGGCTGGTAGAAGTTGTAAAGAAGTCTGCCGGTAACGTGGAGCTAAAATCCTCCGATAGCGAAAAAGCCCCGGAAGAAAAATAAGGATAAGTTAAAATGATCAGAATGCGTAGTATATTAGATGTCGCAGATAACACCGGCGCTAAACGTGCGTCGATGATAGGCGTTCTGGGCAGGCAGAACCGAAGGCATGCGGACATCGGAGATATAATAACCTGCAACATTAAAGAAGCGTCTCCGGATGCTATCGTTAAAGATCATGAAGTTGTTAAAGGCGTAATAGTGAGAACGGCTTATTCTATAACTAGGCCGGATGGAACGCGCCTGCGATTTGACAGAAACGCTGTCGTTATAATCGATGACCAGATGAACCCCAAGGGAACCAGGATATTCGGACCTGTTGCCCGGGAACTGCGCGACAAGAATTTTATGAAGATAATCTCGCTTGCGCCGGAAGTATTGTGAGGAATACGTGAATAAAATAAAGAAAAATGATATAGTATATGTTTTAAGCGGTAAGGATAAAGGCAAGACCGGTAAGGTCTTCAATGTGAACGCTAGAGCCGGCAAGGCTTTAGTTGAAGGGATTAACTACGTAAAGAAGCATATGAGGAAGACGAAGCAGGATCAACAGGGCGGTATAGTTCAGAAAGAAAGCCCAATCCAGCTGTCCAACATCTCCCTTTTGTGTAAGACTTGTAATAAACCCGCCCGCATGGGTATTAACACCCTGGCAGACGGTACGAAGTCGCGTTTCTGCAAAAGATGCAAAGAGGTATTGTAAAGATGACTACACCAAGATTATTAGAAAGATATCGTAAAGAGATAGCTCCGGAAATGGTAAATATATTCAAGTATAAAAACTTGATGGAAGTTCCGCAGCTGTCGAAAATAGTTATAAATATAGGCCTAGGAGAAGCCACTCAGGATATGAAATTTCTCGAGGCTGCGGTCAATGAATTGGCTATGATTACCGGTCAGAGGCCTGTCATTACAAAATCTAAAAAGGCTATAGCCAATTTTAAAATACGAAAAGGTTCGGCCGTAGGGTGTAAAGTTACTTTAAGGCGTGCCCGTATGTATGAATTTTTGGACAGGACGATTTCGGTGTCGATACCGAGGATTAGAGACTTCAGAGGTTTGCCGACAACCTCTTTTGATCAAGGCGGTAATTATGCTTTTGGCCTTGACGAACAATTGATATTCCCCGAAGTGGATGTTGACAAAGTACCGAAAGTGCATGGCATGGATATTATAATATGTACCACGGCAAAAACAAAAGATGAGGCGTTCGAGCTCCTGCGTTTATTAGGAATGCCGTTCGCGAAAAAAGGAGATCGTTAAGATAATATGGCGAAGACATCGCTTATAGTAAAACAGACGAGAAAGCCTAAATTTAAAGCTCGGAAATATAACCGCTGTAAGCTATGCGGTCGTCCGCGCGGTTTTATGCGTAGATTTCAGCTCTGCAGGATATGTTTCAGAGAGCTTGCTTCAAGAGGTGAGATTCCGGGCGTTGTAAAGGCGAGTTGGTAGAGACATATCAAGAAAGGGAAGATAGATGGCAGTTACAGATCCGATAGCAGACGCGTTAACGATTATCAGGAATGCAAGTTTTGCTAAAAAAGATGTGGCGGAGCTTAGGAATTCTAAAATCGTTGAAGAGATACTTAAGATATTCAAAAAAGAAAACTTTATAGCTAACTATAAGCTTATTAAGGATACGAAACAAGGCCTTCTGCGCGTATATTTCAAATACGATAAAGATGGCACGCCTGCGATTATGGGTATAAAGCGTATATCCAAGCCAGGGCTGAGGGTCTATAAACAGTCTGATGAATTGCCTAAAGTATATGGCGGTTTAGGTGTTGCGGTAATTTCTACATCCAAAGGCCTAATGACAGATGCTGCTGCGCGCGATAGTAAGATGGGCGGCGAAATCATCTGTTACGCCTGGTAAAAGAGGAATAATATGTCACGTATTGGTAAAAAACCGGTTGCAATACCCAGCGGCGTAAAGGCTGCTGTAAGTGGAAATGTGATTAATATCGAAGGGCCGAAGGGCAAGCTTAGCTATTCTTTCAAGCCCGGCTTTAAGGCTGAAGTTAAGGATAATGCTGTTGCTATAACTAGGCCTTCAGATGCGAAGCAGGATAAAGCGACGCATGGTCTTATTAGAAGCCTGGTGAACAACATGATAATAGGTGTTACCGTAGGGTATCAGAAGGATCTTGAGGTTGTGGGTGTTGGTTTTAAAGCGGCCGTTCAGGGGAAAGTGCTTAATTTGCAGCTTAGTTATTCGCATCCGATAAATTACAGTATACCTGATGGCATTACGGTTGAAACGCCTAAGCCTAACATTATTATTGTAAAAGGAACCGACAAAGCAAAAGTCGGAGAGGTTGCGGCCAAGATAAGAGATTTTTACAGGCCGGAGCCTTATAAAGGTAAAGGTATAAAATACGCAACTGAGCATGTCAGGCGCAAGGCTGGTAAAGCAGTTGCCGGAGCTGGCGGGACTGGTGGAGCATAAATAAAATGAAAAAATGGATAAAGTTGGAAGGCAGAAACAAAAGACATAAGATAATACGTAAGAAAATAGTTGGAACTAGCGATAAGCCAAGACTTAGCGTATATAGGAGTCTTAGCAACACCTATGTGCAGTTAGTAGATGATATGGCGGGCAATACGCTGGCAGCACTTTCTACAAACTCTCCGCAGCTTAAGGATAAGATAAAGAAGGATGCGGGCAATCTGAAAGGCGCAGCGCTTCTTGGAATAGCTGTTGCAGAGTTGTGTAAAGAAAAAGGTATTACCAAGATAGTATTTGACCGTTCCGGTTATACATATCATGGCAAGGTCAAGACGCTTGCGGATGCGCTTCGTAAAGGCGGATTGAAGTTTTAACCGGAATACCGGTAAATTTAAAGAGGAGCTTAAGAAAATTGCAAAACCCTAATGACAAAAATAATGAAAAGGCTGCAAGTAAGCCCGACGAAAAAGTAGCAGCACAGGTTCCGGCTCAGGGGAGCGCGGCAGCACCAGCACAAACTCAGGAGAGAACGCGCAGGCCTAAGGGCGGCGGAAGGCCTCAGAGAGGTGCAGGTCGTCCTCAGTCGCGTAGTGGCGATGATGATGGAATGATCGAAAAGGTTGTTACTATAAAAAGAGTCGCCAAGGTTGTTAAAGGTGGACGAAGGTTTTCGTTTAATGCGCTTGTAGTTGCCGGTGATGGAAAAGGCAATGTGGGGCTAGGTTTCGGCAAAGGTAATGAAGTCGCCGATGCTATACGGAAGGGGCTGAACGACGCAAAGAAAAACTTTTTTAAGATACCCCTAAAAGGGACTTCCATACCTCATGAGATTATAGGTCATTACAAGGCGGCGAAAGTGCTCTTAAAACCTGCAGTTGAGGGAACTGGTGTAATAGCCGGAGGCGCTGTCCGTGCAGTTTGCGAAGCAGGCGGAATAAAAGACGTGCTGACGAAGAGTCTCGGATCTGATTCGGCTATGAATGTTTTAAAAGCTGCAATAGAGGGATTGAAAATGCTGCGTTTAGAGAGACGGAATTTTAACGAAGAGGGAAAATAGTCGTGAAGATTACAGATATATCTATGCCGAAAGGCGCAAATAGGAAGATGAAGAGGCGAGGACGCGGATCGGGCTCGGGACATGGTAAGACTTCGTGTCGTGGAAGAAAAGGCGCCCTAAAGCGCTCAGGTAGAACTACCAGGCCGGGTTTTGAAGGCGGGCAGATGCCTCTTATAAGACGTATACCAAAACGGGGCTTTAATGCCTTATTTAAGAGCGGTTATCAGGTAATAAATATCGAATCATTGAATAGATTTGATAACAATGCTACAGTAGGTCCGAAAGAATATAAGAATGCCGGATTGATAGGCAGTCTTAATGAGCCAATAAAGATACTTGGAACAGGGAAGCCGTCCAAAGTCCTGACTGTGAAAGCCCATAAATTCTCGGAAAGTGCAAAGAAAGCACTCGAGGCGGCTGGTTCAAAGTTAGAATATTTGGCGAAATAATTATGCTACAAGCTTTTCTAAATATTGTTAAAATACCCGACCTGAGAAAGAAGATCTTTTTCACTCTAGGTCTTATAGCTGTTTATAGGATAGGGACGTATATCCCTACCCCCGGTATAGATGGTGCTAAGCTGGCGCAGTTCTTCGCAAATCTTGCACAATCTTCCGGCGGTGCGCTCTTTGGAATAATGAACATGTTTTCCGGAGGTGCTATATCGAGATTGACGATATTTGCACTTGGGATCATGCCTTACATATCTTCTTCGATTATAATCCAGCTATTGACGGCAGTAATACCTGCTCTTGAGAAACTTGCAAAAGAGGGTGAAGCCGGACACAAGAAGATAGTCCAGTATACGCGTTATGGCACAATAGTTTTGTCCGTAATACAGTCGTTCTTTATAGCTATGTGGCTCGAGAATCCTGCAAGGTTTAACGGGCTTCAGATTGTGCAGTTTCCCGGATGGTCTTTCAGGATACTTACGGTAATTACGCTGACCAGCGGAACAGCATTTATTATGTGGCTTGGTGAGCAGATACAGGAATACGGCATAGGGAATGGAATGTCGCTTATAATAACGGCTGGTATAGTTTCCAGGATACCTACAGCGTTATACCAATTATGGGCTTTGTTTTCACCATTTGCCCCGGAGAAGGCTCAGTTGGGGCCGTTTACGCTTATCCTGATGGTTGTTATGTTGGTTGCTGTAGTTGTGGCGGTAATAGTAGTCACTCAAGGCCAACGTAAAATTCCGGTTCAGTATGCTAAACGTGTTGTTGGTAGAAAGGTTTACGGCGGACAATCGACATTTTTACCTTTAAGGGTCAACCAGGCTGGCGTTATACCTATTATATTCGCGCAGAGCATAATATTGTTTCCTGCGACGATCGCCGGATTTGTTCCTCATAAAGGATTTCAGAGTTTTGCGATGGCACTTACTAAGGGCGAATGGCTTTATAATTCCATATATGCATTACTGATAATGTTCTTTGCGTATTTTTATACTGCCATAACATTTAATCCAATTGATATTTCTGACAATATGAAAAAGTATGGCGGATTCGTTCCCGGTATAAGACCTGGAAGACAGACGGCCGAATATCTAGATTTCATCATGACGCGCATTACGTTTCCGGGAGCTGTTTTTCTTGCGCTAATAGCTGTTTTCCCGAGCATAATTTCCGGGTGGCTTAAGATACCGTATCTTGTCGCAAGCTTTTTCGGTGGCACGGGCCTTCTGATTATAGTTGGTGTTATGCTCGATACAATGAAGCAGATAGAATCGCATTTGTTAATGCGTCATTACGAAGGGTTTATGAAGAAGGGTAAGTTAAAAGCCCGCATTTCGTAATAATATATAAAGGAGTAGATCTTGAAATTAATATTACTTGGACCTCCGGGTGCAGGAAAAGGTACACAGAGTGTTGAACTTTGCAAGCGCTACAATGTGCCGCATATTTCTACCGGTGACATTTTAAGAGAGTCTGTAAAAGCAGGATTGCCATTAGGGTTAAAAGCCAAATCTTATATGGATAAAGGCGAGCTTGTCCCTGACGAAGTTGTAATAGGCATCGTGGCTGAGAGACTTAAAAACCCCGATACTAAAAAAGGTTTCATACTGGATGGATTTCCTCGGACTGTGAAGCAGGCAATAGGGTTGGATGAAGCGCTGCAGAATATCCGCTCCGGCATAGATATGGTTATATATTTTCAGACTTCGGAAAAGGTTGCCATAGAGCGCCTGACCGGACGCAGGGTATGCAAAAGCTGCGGATTTAATTATCATGTGAAAAATATGCCGCCGAAAAAAGAAAACACATGCGATAAGTGCGGCGGGGCTCTTTATCAGAGGCCGGACGACAACGAAGCTACGGTGCTGAACAGGCTGAAAGTTTATGAAGATCAAACAAAGCCGCTCGTTGAGTACTATTCCAAAAAAGGTATGTTGAAGAAAGTCTCCGGCGATCTCGGTGTCAACGATTTGTTTAAAGTTTTGTCCGGGATGTTCGTCGAAGCCAAGCTTGCATGATAGTTTTGAGATCCAAAGAAGAGATCGGGCAGATGAGGCGGGCAGGCTCGATACTTGCGATGACTTTGGAGAAGCTTAGTAGAAGCGTCAGAGTAGGGATAGCGACCAGCGAGTTGGACGCGATAGCCAGGGATGAGATAATAAGTCGGAATGGCTACCCGGCATTTAAAGGTTATAACGGTTTTCCGGCAAATATCTGTGTTTCGGTAAACGAAACAGTAGTTCACGGAATACCCTCTAATAGGAAGTTGCAGGACGGCGACATAGTTTCATTAGATGTAGGTGTTAGATTCAGGGACTATTGCGCTGATGGAGCTGTAACGGTTGGTGTCGGTAGAATAAGCGATACAGCTGCTAAATTGATAGAAGTAACTAAAAAAGCTCTTTATATAGGGATAGAAAAGGTTCAAACTGGTTTGAGACTTACGGACCTGTCGCACGCAATTCAGCAATATGTGGAATCTAATGGGTTCAGCGTTGTGAGGGCTCTTGTAGGACATGGTATTGGAACTAATATCCATGAAGAACCAGAGATACCGAACTTCGGAAGACCAGGTATGGGTCCGGTGCTTGAATCGGGAATGGTGCTGGCGATAGAGCCGATGGTAAATGCCGGAACGTTTGAGGTTGAAACCCTCAATGATGGCTGGTCGATAGTTACTAAAGACAGAAAATTGTCGGCTCATTTTGAACATACGGTTGCGGTTACCGATGATGGACCGCAGATACTGACCGCAAAATAAAGCGGATGCTCTAAAAGGATAACGATGTGCCCAAAGGAAGAAGCGATAACAGTTGAAGGAAAAGTTCTGGAGACTTTGCCGAACGCAATGTTCAGAGTGGAGCTGCCTAATGGACATAAGGTTTTGGCGCATGTTTCAGGAAAAATGAGAATGAATTTTATAAGGATCCTTCCCGGCGATATGGTTACGCTGGAGTTGTCGCCTTACGATCTTTCGAGGGGAAGAATAATTCGGAGAGAAAAATGAACCCTTCGACAAGCTCAGGGTTCATAGTGAGCTCTAGATGGTTTAATAGGAGTGTTGAATAATGAAAGTACGATCAAGTATAAGAAAAATTTGCCCGAAATGTAAAGTAGTGCGTCGTAAAGGCACGCTTATGATCATATGTGCAAATCCAAAACATAAACAGAGGCAGGGATAGTGTAGTCCTTTGCGCCTCGCTGAATCGCAGGTGCCCGGGATGATTTACCAGACTAATATAACAGTGAATCGGAGGAAGATGTGCCAAGAATAATGGGTGTTGACATACCGAAAGAAAAAAGAGTAGAGATCGCGCTGGGCTATATATATGGTATCGGCAGGTCGTTGTCTAATAAAATTCTGAAGATCGCAAATATAAATCCTGATAAGCGCGCAAAAGACCTGACCGAAGAAGAGGTGGCCAGGCTGTCATCAATAATACAGAAGGATTATAAGGTTGAAGGTGATCTCAGGCGTGAAATTTCAGCCAATATTAAAAGGCTTATAGACGTGGGGAGCTACAGAGGTTTAAGACACAGGCGCGGTTTGCCTGTAAGAGGTCAGAGAACAAAAACTAACGCCAGGACACGAAAAGGTCCGAGAAAGACGGTTGGCGTTATTAGACAAAAGACAGAAAGGGCCGTGAAAGACAGTGGAGCAGAAAAAAAGTAAATTAAAAAAAGCTAAAAAAGTAACTCGTGTTGTAACGAGCGGAATAGCCCGGATACTGGCTACCTTCAATAACACTATAGTCACCATCACCGATAAGGAAGGTAATACGATAGCTTGGGCATCTACCGGAAGTGCGGGATTTAAAGGTTCTAAAAAGTCGACCCCATTCGCGGCCGGCATTGCGGCTGAAAACGCTGCAAAGAAGGCGTCTGAGCGCGGAGTAAAAGAGGTTGAAGTTTACGTAAAAGGGCCGGGCGCTGGCAGAGAGTCAGCCATCAGGTCTATACAGGCAGCAGGTCTTGCGATCAGGTCTATCAGAGATGTGACTCCAATACCGCATAATGGCTGCCGTCCAGAGAAGCGAAGGAGAGTGTAATGGCGAGGAATACGGGTCCGTCGTGCAAGCTTTGCAGACGAGAAGGCATTAAATTATTTCTTAAGGGTTCGAGATGCAATGGCGATAAATGCGCCATATCTAGACGGGCTTTTGCCCCGGGTCAGCACGGCCAGGCAAGAAAGAAAGAATCTAACTATGGAACTCAGCTGCGTGAGAAGCAGAAAGTTAAAAGGATATACGGCGTGCTTGAAAAACAGTTCCGCCATTACTTTAAGATGGCTGAGCGTTCAAAAGGTATAACCGGTATTACTTTGCTGCAACTTTTGGAAAGAAGACTGGATAATGTGGTTTTCAGAATGAATTTTGCAAATTCGAGAGCAGAAGCGCGCCAGATAGTTCAGCATGGTTTGGTGAAGGTAAATGGCAAGCGTGTTGATATACCTGCTTATGTAGTGAGGATGGGTCAGGAAGTTTCAGTGAAAATGAAAAAAGAGCCGACGCAGAAAAAGTTGTCGGAAACTTTCGAAACCCTTAAAGGCAGGGCAATACCTAAGTGGATTGAAGTCGATCCTAAGAATTTTAAATGCAAGATCACCGCGATGCCTACAAAAGATGATGTGGGCTTCCCGATACAGGAGCAGCTGATCGTCGAATTATATTCGAAGTAATTCTTCGACAAACTCAAGATCTATCTGAGTGAAGACGAAGCATAGTTTAGCACTAGCGTAAGCATATACTGGAGGAAATACGATATGGGTATAAGTATGAAGAATTTTGAAATGCCTAAAAAGCTCGTCCTTGACGAATCTACACATACTCCGACGTATGGTAAATTTGTCGCTGAGCCTTTTGAGCGCGGATACGGAGTGACTATTGGAAACAGCTTAAGAAGGGTTCTTATTTCATCGATCGAGGGTACCGCTGTTACCAGCATTAAGATCTCGGGTGTGCAGCATGAATTTTCTGCTATAAACGGAGTCGTGGAAGATGTGCCGCAGATAATTTTGAATATAAAGAAGCTTATCCTGAAGTCTCATTTTAAGATTCCAAAGCCGATGATAATTGACGTTGAGAAGAAGGGGGATATTACAGCTAAAGATATTAAGGCTGATGAAACTGTGGAGATCGTAAATCCCGATCTTCACATAGCTACTTTGACCAAAAACGTGCGTTTCCAGATTGAGATGGAAGTGGCGCGCGGAAGGGGTTATGTTCCCGCTGAAAGAAATAAAAAAGATGGGCAGGCGATCGGTGTGATTGCAGTAGATTCTATATTTACGCCGGTTACTAAAGTTAACTTTTTCGTCGAGAACACAAGGGTTGGGCAGATTACAGATTACGATAGGCTTATACTTGAGATATCAACAAACGGCTCGATAGATCCGAAAGAAGCTTTGCTTTACGCTTCAAATATACTGCAGAGGCATCTTGATATATTTGTAGGTTTTGGTAAACTCCCCGAGGAGGAAGAGGCGCCGGTAGAGACAGAAGAGCAGAAGCAGCTGCGTGAAAAGCTCAAAGTGCCGATATCGGAACTTGAGCTATCTGTCAGGAGCTCAAACTGCCTTAGAGAAGCCAGAATAAAGACAATAGGTGATCTGGTGAGAAGATCGGAGCTCGAGATGCTGAAATATCGTAATTTCGGGAAGAAATCCCTTGCAGAGATCAATAAGATCCTGGTTGCTATGGGATTGTCTTTAGGCATGAAGATAGACGAAGGAACTACGAAGAAGGAAGAGTCGGAATAATATGAGACACAGAAAAAAACGTTCAAAGCTGGGAATGAAGACCAGCCACAGAAAAGCATCGCTCCGGAATATGGTCAGGAGCTTGCTCAAGTATCAAAGAATAGAATTAAGCACTGCAAGGGCGAAGGAAGTACGCAGGATCGCAGAACGCATGATAACGCTTAGTAAGAACGACACGGTTCTTGCGCGTAGGCAGGCGTATGTTGTCCTAGAAGACAGGGATATAATAAGCAAGCTCTTCAAAGAGATTGCACCGCTTTTTGCTAAACGCACGAGTGGTTACACCCGCATAATACCTATAGGTTTCAGGCGAGGTGATGGAGCCACTATGTGTATACTTGAGCTGACTGAGAGGAAGATAATTGAGAAGCTTCCGAAGAAAGCTAAGGGCAAAAAAGAAGAAATCAAAAGTGAGGCATCTGCAGCGGAGGCGAAGGGCCAGGCAGAAGAGAAGAAGGAAGGGCAGAAAAAAGAGGCCCATACTCACGAGCCAAAAATAAAAACGATCTCTAAAGCCAAGCCTACGCTTGATGAAGAAAAAAGAGCTGAGAAGGCCAGGAGTGAAGATAAGAAACTTGCCGACAAGAAAGGCTTCATGAAGAATATTCGCGGATTGTTCCGTAAGCGCGGAGACTTCTAAGCAGCGATTGGCATTGTGTTGTTTGAAAGCCCATCGATCTCACGGTCGATGGGCTTTTTGCTTAAAAAATAGCCATTTTACATCTTGAAATTTACAATGGTTATATTATAATAGATAAGCTAATATTATTATAAAATCATAAATGATTCGGTTCTTCGATTAGGGAGTGCTCTATGAAGCTTGCAAAAAGAGTATTAGATGTGTCGGAATCGGTAACTTTAGAAATCACTTCTAAGGCCAAAAAAATGGCAAAAGAAGGTGTGGACGTGGTGAGCTTTGCAGCTGGAGAGCCCGACTTCGACACTCCGATGCATATAAAAGCAGCCGCGATGGAGGCCATCAGGAGCGGCTTTACTAAATATACTCCGTCGAGCGGAGTGTTTGAATTGCGCGAAGCTATATCTAAGAAATTTAAAGACGACAATTCTATTGTTTATTCCGCGGCTCAGGTAGTAGTGTCGAACGGTGCTAAACACTCGCTGAATAATGTGTTTCAGGTATTATGCGAAGCCGGAGACGAGGTTATAATACCAGCGCCATACTGGCTTAGCTATCCCGCGATGGTTAAGATGGCTGAAGCGACTCCGATATTCGCATCAACATCCAGTAAAAATAATTTTAAGATAACTGAAAAAGAACTTGCTGCTAAGATTACAAACAAGACAAAGTGTTTTATTCTGAATAGTCCGTCTAATCCTACCGGATCTGTTTACTCTCCTGAAGAATTAAAGATGATCGCGCGGCTTGCCGTGAAGCACAATTTCTATGTGATAAGCGATGAAATTTATGAGAAGCTTATCTATGGGAACGCGAAGCATGTTTCAATAGCTTCACTCGGCAAAGATATCTATGATCATACGATTACTGTAAATGGATTGTCAAAAAGTTACTCAATGACAGGATGGCGCATAGGTTATGCTGCCGGTCCTGTTGAAATAATGAAAGCGATAGGTAATCTGCAGAGCCATGCTGCGTCCAATCCAAGCTCGATCAGCCAGAAAGCTGCTCTTGCGGCGATTGCAGGTGATCAGCGATGCGTGGAGGAGATGCGTCAGGAATTTGAAAAACGCCGTGATCTTATGGTATCAATGATCGGGGCGATGGGTAAAGTGTCGTGCGCAAAACCCGAAGGGGCGTTTTACGTTTTGTGTGACATATCTAAAATGAAAATGTCGTCCGTGGAAGTTGCAAACAAGCTTTTGGACGAGGCTAAGGTAGCTGTAATACCCGGTGAACCGTTCGGAGACGATACGGTCATACGCTTGAGCTTTGCAACGAGGGCAGCCGAAATAAAAAAAGGCCTGGAAAGAATAGGAGAATGGGTTAAGAAAAATGGGTAAGACAATAGCGGAAAAAATTTTATCAAATCATGCCGGCCGGGATCTCAGGTCGGGGGACATAGCTATATGCGATGTCGATTTCTGTTTTGGTCAGGACGGAACAAGCTCAATAATAATAGACAGCTTCAATAAGCTGGGCATTAAAAAAGTGTTCGACAGGTCTAAATTTTATATGATTATTGACCATAGCGCACCAAGCCCCAACATTGGAGTTTCCGAGATCCATAAAAAGATGAGGACGTTCGCTAAGACGTTCGATGTGGGTATGTATGACATAGGCTGCGGCGTATGTCATCAGCTTGTCCCGCAGAAAGGCCATGTTACATGCGGGGACCTTGTTCTGGGTGCCGATTCGCATACATGCACTTACGGTGCTATAAATGTTTTCTCTACGGGGGTTGGCTCTACTGACCTGGCAATAACATTGGCCAGCGGTAAGAACTGGTTCAGGGTGCCGGAGACTATTAAGGTTACTGTTAATGGTAAGCTTCCGAAGGGCGTATATTCAAAAGATGTGATACTTCATATTGCAAAAGATATAGGTTCCAACGGTGCCACATATAAGGCGGTAGAATTTTATGGTGACGCCATATCGGTCATGAGTGTTGATGCGCGGCTTACTATCTCCAATATGGCTGTAGAGATCGGTGCTAAAGTAGGTCTTATGGAAGCGGATGAAAAAGTATTGAAATGGGTAAAAGAGAGGTCTCCTAAGACTCCGAAGCCTGTGACTGCGGATCCTAACGCAAAATATAGCGCATCTAAAGTTTATGATGTATCGAAGCTTGTTCCGCAGGTTGCAAAGCCTCATGCGGTTGATAATGTAAGTGATGTGACCGAGCTGTCTGACGTAAAGATAAATCAGGCATATGTGGGAACTTGTACGAATGGCCGTCTGGAAGATCTCGAGATCGCCGCTAAGATATTGAAGGGTAAGGCCATCCATCCCGATGTGAAATTTATTGTAGCGCCGGCATCTAAAGAGATATTTCTCGAAGCTGCAAAGAAAGGCCTGATTGAGATATTTGTAAAATCGGGCTGTACGGTCGTTGCCGCAGGCTGTGGTCCATGTGTTGGCACGCACAATGGAGTTCTCGCAGATGGCGAAGTTGCAATCTCAACCGCAAACAGAAATTTTAAAGGCAGAATGGGCAACCCGAATTCGTTTATTTATCTTGCCTCACCGGCAACGGTAGCCGCGTCTGCATTGACAGGAAAAATATCAGATCCTAGGGAGCACAAGAAAAAACTATGAAACACTATGCCAGAAGATTGAAAGTTCAGGATAATATCAATACCGATTATGTGATTTCCGGGAGATATAAATTTAAGATCCAGGACCCTAAAGAACTTGCAAAGTATATATTCCAGGATATCGATCCGGAATTTGCTGCACGTGTCACCAAGGGGGATGTTCTTGTTGCGGGGGAGAATTTCGGCTGCGGTTCGTCGCGCGAGCAGGCTCCTCAAGCATTGAAGCAGGCCGGATTTTATGCGGTTGCTGCCAAGAGTTTTGCCAGGATATTTTACAGGAATGCTTTTAATATAGGGCTGCTGCTCGTCGAGTGTGATACGGACTTCATCGATGACGGAGACGAGATCGAGCTGGATATTGAAAAAGGTAAGCTTAAAGATAAAGCCAAGGGTTTGGTTTTTGATATTAAACCGGTCCCGTCTGTGATGAAGAAGCTTCTGGAGGATGGCGGGGTCGTTGAGCATTTTAAAAAATACGGAGGATTTAAGTTTGACTAAATATAGAGCAACTCTTATACCGGGCGATGGAACGGGGCCCGAACTTGCCGAGGCCGCAAAGAGATGTGTGGCGGCTCTGGGCGTTGATATAACGTGGGATGTCGTTGAAGCTGGCACGGCAGCTATTGAAAAATATAATACGCCCCTTCCGGAAAACGTTATAGAATCTGTGGCTAAAAATAAGATAGCGCTTAAAGGGCCTATTACTACGCCGGTAGGAACTGGTTTCAGAAGCGTTAATGTTGAGCTTAGAAAGCGACTGGACCTGTATGCATGCCTGCGTCCATGTAAAAGCTATAAAGGTGTAAGGTCAAAATACAAAGATATCGACCTGGTGATAGTCCGTGAAAATACCGAAGATCTTTATGCCGGCATAGAATTTCAGAAGGGAACAAAGGACGTAAAAGTTTTGCTTGAGCTTCTTGAGGCGCTCAGTAAAAAAAAGATACGGCCTGATTCGGCTATAAGCATAAAACCTATTTCAGTGGAAGGATCGAGGAGAATTGTAAAATTTGCTTTTGATTATGCAGTAAAAAATAATCGTAAAAAAGTTACAGCGGTTCATAAAGCAAATATAATGAAATTTACTGACGGCTTATTCCTGGAGGTTGCGCGTGAGGTTGCAAAAGCCTACGAGGGCAGAGTCGCTTTTGAAGATAGGATAGTCGATAATATGTGTATGCAGCTGGTCCAGAAACCCGAGGATTATGATGTGCTGGTCCTGCCAAATTTATACGGAGATATACTATCCGATCTGTGCGCCGGCCTCATAGGAGGCCTTGGCGTAGCGCCGGGGGGTAATATAGGCGATAATGCCGCGTTGTTTGAGCCTACGCATGGCAGTGCCCCGAAATATGCAGGTCTGAACAAAGTCAACCCTGTCGCTATCATACTTTCATGCGTAATGATGCTGCGATACATGGGTGAGGATAAGAATGCGGACAGGCTAGAAGCCGCTGTGGCAAAAGTAATAGCAGAAGGTAAATCAGTAACCTACGATCTTAAAGAAGACAGGAAAGATCCTTCGGCCGTTGGTACCAGTCAGATGGCGGACGCCATAATAGAGAAGATAAAGGCCGGTAAATAGTAAAATGCAAAAGACGAAAAAAGTTTCCATCATCGGCGCCGGCATGGTTGGTGCGACTATAGCACAGAGAGTGCTTGAGTCGGATCTGGCCGATATTGTGCTTTTGGATATAGCTAAAAATATTGCTATAGGTAAAGCTTGCGATCTGTCGGACGCTGCTCCTATCGTCGGCCATGAAAGAACGATTCTGGGAACGGATGATTACCGAGATATAGCTTCTTCAGATATAGTTGTGGTGACAGCGGGTCTTGCAAGAAAGCCCGGCATGACGCGCGAAGACCTGATAGTGAAAAATGCCAGGATAGTTAAAGACATCTCGGAGAATGTAAAAAAATACGCTCCTGGCTCTATCGTGATAATAGTTACCAATCCGTTGGATGCTATGACCTATCTTGCTTACAAGACCACTGACTTTAACCGCGAAAAAGTTTTTGGCATGGCTGGCGTTTTAGATGCGGCTCGCTTTGTCTATCTGATAGCCGATGAACTTAAAGTTGCCAGATCGTCTGTTAAGACCTATATGCTGGGTAGCCATGGCGATACTATGGTGCCTGTTATTTCCAAGACGTCTATTTCGGGCAGGCCCGTATCTGAATTTATGTCAAAAGATAAACTGGACAAGATAATTGCTAAGGCACGTAAAAGAGGCGCGGAGATAGTGAATCTTTTGGGTTCAGGAAGCTCTTATTATTCTCCGAGCGCCGCTGTATTTAAAGCGATAGATATAATTCTTAGAGATAAAAAAGAGACTATTGTGGCTTCCGTGTGCCTGTCCGGGGAATATGGCTTGAATAATATCGCGATAGGCGTTCCGTGCAGGATGGGTAAAAATGGTATTGAGAAAGTGGTGGAATTAGAGTTGTCGCAGGAGGAAGGCGCTGCTTTTAGTAAATCTGCTAAAGCGATAAAAGGCTCGATAGATATCTTATGACCAAATACGACCTCGCCATTATCGGCTCCGGCCCAGGCGGTTATGTAGCTGCTATTTACGCTTCCCGCCGCAAACTTAAAACATGCGTAATTGAAAAGGGCCTCGTGGGAGGCACATGTCTAAATAAAGGCTGCATACCAACAAAATCACTCCTTAATTCCGCATCTATATTTTCAACCATCAAAGGATCTTCGCTTCATGGCGTGGACGTGTCAGGATACGGCATCAATTTCAGCAAGATGGTTTCCCGGAAAGATGAGATAGTTCTTCGCCTGAGAACAGGTGTGGAAACTTTGCTTCGGGGTAATAACATAGATCTTGTTCGCGGCTGCGCTGAAATAGTGGGGCCAAACAGCATAAAAGTTGATGACGTTACAATTGTAGCAAAAAATATTATAATTGCCAGCGGGTCAGGATTCGCAGAGCTTCCTAGTATAAAAGTAGACGAAACCGACGTCCTGTCGAGTGATGGTATATTAAATCTTAAGGTAATCCCTAAGAGTCTTGTTGTTGTAGGCGGAGGAGTTATAGGATGTGAATTTGCCAGCCTATACAATACTTTAGGATCAAAGGTTACTATAGTAGAATTTACTGATAGGCTTGTTTCGATGCAGTCGAGGGAGGCCTCTAAAAAACTCGAAATGAGTTTTAAGAAAAGAGGTATAGACGTTTTGACTTCCTGCTCTGCGGAATCGGTTTCTAAATCAGATTCTTTAAAGATCCAGCTTTCTGGCGGTAAATCCATTGAAGCCGAGAAAATCCTGGTCTCGGTGGGGCGCAAAGCAATTGTCGGCGGCTTTGGCGATCTGGAATCTCTTGGTATAAAGCTTGATGATGGTAAAATAGCTGTTGATGGTTGCCTGAGAACCAGTGTTAATAATATTTTTGCAATAGGCGATTGTATCAGCGGACCGCTTCTTGCGCATAAGGCGTCTTACGATGGCATTATTGCCGTTGATAATATTATGGGGGATGTGCGAAATCCGGATTATTCAAATGTGCCGAACTGCATCTGGACTGAACCTGAAATAGCAAGTATCGGGATGTGTGAGGAAGAGGCGAAGCTGAAATGCCCCGATGCTAAGATAGCAAAGTTTCCGTATCTGGGAAGCGGTAAAGCGTATCTTATGGGTAAACCCGAGGGGTATGTTAAGATCGTTGGTGATAAAGATGGCATGATACTTGGTGTTGAGATATTCGGTACCGGTGCATGCGAACTGATCGCCGAAGCTTCTTTGGCAAAAACTGTTGGTGCGACGATAAATGAGTGGGGCCGTGTGGTTCATGGGCATCCAACTCTTTCTGAAATATTGCAGGAGACAGCACATGTTTTTTGCGAGACCCCGATACACGGATTATAAAACTGGAGACCTATATGACGGAAGTTAAATTACCTCCCATAGCAGAAGGCGTTAGTAAGGCAAGCGTAGTTTATTGGCATAGGGCAGCAGGAGAGGGCGTTAAAGAAGGCGATGATCTTGTGGAACTTGTGACCGATAAAGCTACGTTCAATTTACCATCGCCAGCGTCTGGAATTTTGAAAGAGATAATAGTAAATGAGGGGGAAGAAGTGACGGTCGGGCAGGTCCTGGCCAGGATAGAATAAGCCATGAAAAGAGTGCTGCTATTATTCATATCGGAACATTCAGGCCATCATTGTGCAAGCCTTGCTATAGAAAAAGCGCTGCATGATCTCGAACCTTCAATAGAAACATTTAATATCAATTCTTTCAATTATACAAATCCTATTCTGGAAAAAATTATAAACAGGGCATATATGGGTGTCGTTAAAAGAACTCCCGAGTTATGGGACTATCTTTATGATAACCCTAAGGTTCTTAAGCAGACGCAGGCTTTGCGGGCGATGATGCATAAGTTCAATACCGATAAGCTTAAAACGCTTCTAGAAGAATTCCGGCCTGACGCCGTGGTCTGCACTCAGGCGTTCCCATGCGGCATGGTCGCTGATTACAAAAAAACTTTCAATCTAAACCTGCCGATATTCGGTGTGTTGACCGATTACGCGCCGCATTCTTACTGGATATATAATAATGTGGATCAGTATATAGTGCCTTCAAAAGAGACGGGTGATAAATTAATAGCGAACGGAATAGATCCTGTGAAGATAAAAGACTATGGGATACCAATCGATTCTAAATTTCAAAACATATCGGAAAAGTCTCTCCTGGTTGAGAAGCTCGGCCTGGATAAAGGTAAGCCCTGTATCCTTATTATGGGTGGCACCCAAGGGTTGGGACCGATAAAAGAGCTTGTGCGTATTCTTGACCGTTCGGAATCAGACATGCAATTTATAATTGCTTGCGGGACAAACAAAAAATTATATAAATGGTTAAAACCGAGATGCTACCGCAAGAAGACGATAATCCTATCCTATGCAACAAATATAGATGAACTTATGCAGGTAGCGGACATAATACTTACGAAGCCGGGAGGGATTACTACGGCCGAGGCCCTGGCAAAAGGATTGCCTATGCTTATAGTGAATCCACTGCCGGGACAGGAAGCTATGAATACTAAATTCCTGCTCAAAGAGGGTGTCGCTGTAAAAGCTGAGAGTCCGGAAGATGTAAGTGTGTTGCTGAAAGAGCTTTTAGATAACAAAAGTAAGCTGCAGGCTATGAGCGATACGGCGCGTTCGCTTTCGAGACCCGACAGTTCTGTGATGATAGCAAAATCAGTTTTGGAGGCAATGGCCGGAAAATGATGCTCTATGTTTTATATAGGATCGGGTATTTTGTAGTAAATTTATTCCCTTTAAAAGTTTCGTACTGCATAGCGTCGTTTTTAGCAGATCTGTGTTGTCTGATAAGTTACAGGGATCGCAGGTATGTGGTCAGAAATCTAGCAACCATATCTGGCCGGCAACACGATAAGCGTGCTCTTCGCAACATGGCCAGGGAGCTTTATAGGAATTTCGCGAAATATCTGGTCGATTTTTTCAGATCAGCAAGAATAGACGAAGAATATGTCAAAAAAATGGTCAAAGTGGAAGGCGAAAAAAATATTGATTCCGTTTTGGCAGGCGGGAAAGGCGTCATACTTATGTCTGCCCATATCGGCAACTGGGAATTGGGCGGATCTGTTATATCGATTTTAGGCTATCCCATAAGCGCTGTAGTGCTTTCGCATAAAAATAAAAAGGTTAATGAATTCTTTCGCAAGAGGCGGCTGGCTGGAGGGCTTACGCCTATAGAGATGGGCGCTTCGTTGAAAGCATGTTATAAATCGCTGATGTCCGGCAAGGTTCTGGCTCTTTTGGGCGACAGAGATTTTAATAAAAGCGGACTTATGTTAGATTTCTTTGGCAGGAAGACATTATTCCCGAAAGGACCTTCTGTGTTTAGCTACAGACTGAACGTGCCGATTATTCCAACTCTCATGGTCAGGCAGCCGGATGATACTTTTAAGATAGTTTTCGAAGAACCTATGTATGCTGATAGCTCTAAGAAAGAAGAAGATGCGGTTTTTGAGCTTGGCGCTAAATGTGCAGGCAGGATAGAGTCTTATATTCAGAGGTATCCGACCCAGTGGTATGTTTTTAAGGATATGTGGAATAAAGATGAATAAAATATGCGTATTAATACCATCTTATAATGAGTCTAAAACTATCGGAGATATAGTCCATAAAGTAAAAGCTCTTGGGCTTACTGCCTGCGTGATCGATGATGGCTCTACTGATAATACGGGCAGCATAGCTGCAAGCGAAGGTGCAGTGGTTATTGCAAATAAAGCGAACATGGGGAAGGGTGCTGCGCTGCGCAGCGGGTTTGCCTATATTTTAAATAATGATTACGATGCGGTTATTATAATAGATGGTGACGGGCAGCATGAAGTCAGCAGCATTCCTGATTTTATTAAAAGTGCGGAAGATACTAAGCCGGATATCATAATAGGTAATAGGATGTCTGATACCAGGGCTATGCCATATGTCAGGCGGCAGACGAATCGATTTATGTCCTGGCTCATATCCAGGATGTGCGGGCAGAAGATACCGGACACTCAGTGCGGATATAGGCTTATCAATAGAAAAGTTCTCGAGTCGGTAGCCTTGTCCTCATCAAATTTTGAGATAGAATCAGAATTGATCATACGTTCTTCCCGAAAAGGTTTTATTATAGGAAGCGTGCCAATAAAAACGGTTTATCAAAATGAAACCAGCAGGATAAATCCAATAGTGGACACTTTAAGATTCATAGCTTTTGTGTTTAAAATGAAGAAGGAAAAATAATGGCTGTGCTTAATAAGAGCTGTGTCCATGTTTATACGGGCAATGGTAAGGGCAAAACTACAGCAGCATTGGGCCTTGTTCTTAGGGCCAGCGGCGCGGGGTTAAAAGTTTCCATTCAGCAGTTTATTAAGAGCGGAAATTACAGCGAAATAAAAGCTTTGCGTAAAATCTCTAATGTTGATCTAGCGCAATGCGGCCGCAAATCTTTTATTAAAGGTAAGCCGTCAGAGGCTGATAGTGAGTGTGCTAAGCGGGGATTTGAAAAAGCTAAAGACGATATTTTTTCAGAGAAATATGATCTCGTAGTTCTTGATGAGATAAATGTTGCTATGAAGCTTGGGCTTGTTAACACCAGAGAGGTGGCTGCCATTATTAAAGATAGGCCGAAGTCTGTCGAAATTATTCTGACCGGACGGGATTGTCCTGCGATGATTAAAGAGATTGCCGATCTCGTTACTGAGATGCGGGAAATGCGCCATCCTTATCGAAGAGGCATTAAGGCTAGGCGAGGCATAGAGTATTAAAAAGGAAAAAGGTGGTTTATTCTACTTGACAATTTGTCAAAATAAGGTATAATTTTAATCAACTGAGCTTGGCAGAATGGACCTGTTTTAATGAATGCGTGCTTTATGAAATACAAAAAAAATCCGAAACATCAACCTCTTAAATTAACCTGCATAAAATATTTCTATCACAAAATAGCTTGTTCTCGACGGGAGGTAGAAGCCCTAAAAGCTAAAAATTAGTTCGGTTTACATGCTTAAAAGTTATCGTTGTTAAGTCACAAAAAAGCTAACTTTTAACCATTGACAATTCAAGAGCATATGATATAGTTAAAGTATCAAAAGAGAAAAGGAGGGAAAAGAAATGACCTTATTAAATGCATTAACAAAGATAGTAGCGAGTTTTAAAAATTTTCATGTAAAGGAGGTGAATGAAATGAAGAAAATAGCGATTGTATTAGTAGTAATGTTTGGTGTTGCATTATGCGCTTCACAAGCTTTTGCATATACTACGCCCGACAAGTCCACTAGCGTTTCAGCGACTGCTTCTGTTGGCGCTGTCACAAGCCTTAGCGCAACGCCTGGCTCTGTATCGTTCAGCGATACTGCAGCGGATTCGTTCGCTTCCAGCAAGGTTACCCTTACCTATAAGAGTAACTATAATCCTTGGAAGTTAGCGATCTATACCAATAACACTGGTATAAAGACTTTTGCTAATGGCGGACCTTATCAGAAGAGTGGTCTGACAGACGGAACCAACTTAGTGCCTCTTAAATGGGTCGCTAAGAATCCAAGTTCCAGCGCACCGTCGATTTCGACGATAGGCTCATATAATTTCATCAAAGATAAAAATGACGAAGATGATCCGTCAACAACCTCTGATGATTCATGGGCTGGAGCGGTTTCTAGCAGTGCGACTTATGCTGCCATAGCTTATGGTACAGCAAGCAGCGGTACGTGTATCGATCCGACAGCAGTATCGAATAGCTATAATGGCGATTCTGTTTCAGGAACGATAGATGTTTACGTAGCGGCGTTATTCGGGACCTATCCTGCACCAGTTGGTAGCTACAGCACAACGATAGGATTCGATCTGTATCACGAATAATATAGCAGTAAGCTTATTGCAAAGTAGTTAGAAAAAATGTAATTATGCCCCGTTAGATATCAATCTAACGGGGTGTAGTTGCAAAAAAAAAGATAAGAGGCGGGAATGCTGACTCACGACATAACAAAAATGAACTATATTATAATAACTTTTTTTGTGATGTTATGTATGTTTGTGAGCGCTCCGTCTTCTTATGCTAATGTTTCTGTTCAGCCTGATAGTACCGAACTGATAGTTGAGTCTGGCAAGGTTATTAAGGGAGTTCTTCAGGTTCGCAATGATGCTGCGGAAGAGGTTCACGTTAAGGTTGAACCGGAAGACTGGATGAAGAAAAAGTCTACAGGTGCTTCAGTTTCTGTGAAAGATTGGCTTACGGTAAGTTCGTTAGAATTTGACATGGCCCCGGGAGAGGATAAGAACGTAGATTATTCTATCTGTGTACCGGAAGATTCCGCGGCAGAGGTTGTTGCGATGGTATTTTTTTCTACAACTGCACCGCAGGGTAATTTGAATATCACGAACAGGTATGGGGTTTCGATTTACGCAGCCGTTTCTGACAAGCTTAACATTGATTGCGCTTTGGTAAATATTGAAGTAAGTCGTGATAGTGTAAAAACCGATGAAGGAATAGTTAATAAAGGAATTATTTTTATCCTAAATCTTGAAAACAAAGGAAATGCTCATCTTCGTCCGACCGGTTCAATAGAAGTGACCGGGGATGATGGTGCTAGATATAATATACCGATTGAAAGAAATTTCCCGGTTTACCCGGAAGGTAAGCTAAGTCAGCGTGTCATGTGGAAAAAAGAAAGCCTGCCTGCCGGAAAGTACGAGGCAGAGGTAAAGCTCGATTATGGAGCTTTATACAAGTTAGACAAAAAAATCAATAAAGCGGTTTCGTTTACAGTTGAAAAAGACGGCTCTATTTCCACTTTTGGGGGATGAAGAGTATGCTTAGGCTGAAGATCTGGATACTATCGGCAGTTGCTGTTGTTACCCTTATCTCGGTAAGAGATAAAGAGGTAGTGCTCAATGTGCCTAGCGGCCATCCGCTTGTGGCGGAAGCATACCATTCGGCTTCATCCAATGCAGCTGTTTCAACTCCGTCCTCTACTGCAACTACTTCTGCTGTTTCATCAAGTTTACAGTCCGGATCAAGTTCCAGCGGTTCTTCTTCAAGCTATTCAGGAAGCGACTCATCTTCTGATAGCTCTACGGGCTCAGGCAGCGGAAGTTCTGCATCGACGGGCAGTAGTTCTTCAACCGGCGCTACGCAAAGCACTGTTTCTTCGTCAGGCTCAGACGCATCAACAAGCGGAGCTTCGGGATCAGTCGCCTATTACGGCCTGGCATCTACTTACGAAACTGCTTCCGATGACGAGGAAGAGGTTGGCGCAACAGCTGGTAATAGCGCTCCGCAGATAGGCTCTTACATACCCGCAACTTTAAATGTTTCAGTGGACGAAGGTTCGTCATTAGCTTTTAGCGTTGCAGCTTCTGATGCAGATGATGACGCTGTTTCTTATAGCTGGAAAATTGACGGATCAGACGCATCTGTTTCGGATAGCCAGCTGACGTATTCACCAGCTGTCGGTACTGCGGGAACACACACGGTCAATGTAACAGTCAGCGATGGCAGCCTTGCTGCGCAATGCACCTGGACTGTAACAGTTAATGACGTGACATTACCCAAGCCTGTTTACGTGACTTCGTTGCTGCCAAACAGCGGTATAAAAGGTGTGGACGTTGTTATTCAGGGGGCAGGATTTAGCACTACGGCGGCTGAGAATATTGTTAAGTTTGGGGATGTTACAGCAAATTCAGTAAAAGTTGTAAGCGCAAACCAGCTTATTGCCACAGTGCCCGATACTGCAACGGGTGGGTTGAATGATGTAGTGATAAGCGTTAACGATTCTGCAAGCAAGAAGCATTTATTCGATGTGCTCGACACTTCCGCAATCAATGTATTTATAAATAACACCGCTTTGCTTTTACCATCAGGTATGACCTTGAGCGACTCCCGAATTATCAGGTTGGCAGATATAGATGGTGATAAAGACCTGGATATGCTCATCATTGATGTTGTTGCATCAAAAGTTTATCTGCTTATAAATAATGGAAACGGATATTTCTCTAAAACAGATAGTGCAAATCTACCTGCCTCCATTACCAGCGCAGCATCATTTATAACGGATGTTGTTTTCGGCGATGTTAACAATGACGGATTTGCGGATATCCTGATTTCATATTCGCAGGGACAATCTGTAGAATTGTTATTGAATTCCGGAACGGGCACATTTGCGGACTTTACCAGTACTAATATGCCTTCTTTATTTACTCAAACCATGGCCCTGGATGTCGGCGATATTAATGGGGATGGTTACCTGGATGTGATCGCGGCGAACTATGATTCAGGTGACGTTTTATTGATAAATGACGGCACGGGCAAATTTTCGCGTGATGCTCATTTTTCTTTGCCCGAGGTGCTTGACGGTAGTTCTGACATAAAGTTCTGCGATATAAATAATGACGGTGCGGTTGATATCGTTACCGCAAACAATGCAGTGATAGGTGACAGCACTCTTAGTAGCAGGATATACCTTAATAATGGCTCAGGGGTATTTAGCGATGCCACGGATGCGCTTATGCCTGCTAGTGGTGAGTATTGCGAAGTCTTGGATCTCGGCGATATTGATCGCGATGGCGACATAGACCTGGTAGTCGCAGGCTATAATCAGAATATAATCCTCATTAATGACGGCGCCGGTGTGTTTGAAGATAAGACAGTGGAGTTAATGCCTACTAATTATTTCCATTCCAAAGATATTAAGCTGGGAGATCTTAATGGTGACGGTTATTTGGATCTGATAATTTTGGGTGAATCTAACGCCTCTCTTCTACTTAATAATAAAAAGGGTTCGTTTAAAAATTCCGACTCTTCTATCAAGCTGCCAGATTATGTAAGCACCCCCGCTCAGATTGGAGGAAGAAACATAGAGCTTGCAGATATAAATGCTGACGGGTTGCTTGACATTATGATCGGCGGTGCTACGCTCAATGTACTGGTAAGCAACGCGACAAATAAGCCGCCTGTGCTGGACATGATAGGGAATAGGTCGGTTGAGGCCGGTAAAACGCTCACGATCAATTTAAATGCAGCAGATCCAAATGGAGATGTCCTTATATATTCGGCTGAAAATATTCCAAGCGGTGCAGTATTTAATTCGTCATCACACCTGTTTAGCTGGACCCCTAAAGTAACTGATATAGGTGATTACGAAAATGTTGCTTTCGCAGTTACCGAGGAAACCGCAGAATCTCTTAGTGATAACGAGGCTATTTCAATAAGCGTTGTTTCGGCAGACCTTCCTGTGATCGATTATTATATGCCCATAGATCTGGATGTAACTTCAAAGCTTGGAGAAGTTTTACAGTTTGGTTTAAGTGCGCATGATCCTAAGGGTGGAGAACTGACGTATACATGGGTATTTAACGGAGAAGAAATACCTAATATAACCGTAGGCACTTCCTCTAATATATTTATATTCCCAAGGCTGGGGGATAATATTATAGAGGTCAGAGTGTCTAATAGTTTCGGAACTACGCCGCTTAGCTGGAACCTTGCAGTAACTGATACTGATAATGAGGTTCCTGACATAACATCATATAGCCCAGTTAGTCCTACGGCAAGCATTGACCTTTCAACGCAGGGGCTTATAGATTTCACGGTTAGTGCAACAGATCCGGAAAGCGATACGCTGACATACTCATGGGCATTTGACGGCACGGTCGTATCGACTGCATCAACGCTGGCAAACACGGCATATTCTTCACTCGCTTCTGTAGGTACTCATACAGTTATAGCTTC